>DASXDB010000159.1:0-2875 GCA_036490895.1 Gaiellaceae bacterium | reverse complement strand
TCGAACGGCAGGATCGGCTCCGGTGCGTGGCGCTCGACGAACCCGAACACGACGAGCAGCACCACCGCGGCCGCGAGCGCGAGCACCACGTGCCCGCTCCCCCATGGATACTGCCGCCCGCCCCACACAAGCCCGAGCAGAAGAGAGCCGGTACCGGCGGCGAGGATCCCGGCGCCGAGCCAGTCGATCGCATGGTCGGTCAACGGTGCGCGGCGCGGCATCGTGAGGGAGATCACGAGCAGCGCGAGCCCGCCGACCGGGAGATTCACGAAGAACACCCAGCGCCAGGTCGTGTTGTCGACGATGAATCCGCCGACCGCAGGCCCGATGATCGACGACGCTGCGAACACCGCGCCGATCAGCCCCTGCCAGCGACCGCGGTCGCGTGGCGGGACGATGTTGCCGATCACCGCGAGCGACAGCGGGAAGAGCCCGCCCGCACCGACGCCCTGGATTGCGCGGAAGACGACGAGTTGCGTCATCGATTGCGCCGCGCCGCACAGCGCGGACCCGATCAGGAAGACGACGATCGAGAACAGGAAGAGCTGCTTTCGGCCGTAGACGTCGCCGAGCTTTCCGTACAGCGGCACCGTGACCGTCGACGTGAGCATGTACGCGGTGAACACCCACGAGTACTGCGTGATTCCGCCCAGGTCGCCCACGATGCGCGGCAGCGCGGTGGCGACGATCGTCTGGTCGAGCGCGGCGAGCGCGAGCGTCACCATCAGGCCGGCGTAGATCGCGAGGATCCGCCCGATCGTCAGGTTGTAGCCCGGAGGCTTGCTGTGAAGTCGCTCTCGAATGCTCAACGTTAACCAGGTTAACGAGCGTCAGTCGCCAGGAGGTTCGACAGCGGGTCGCCGCGAGCGCTCCAGCACCACTGCCGAGAGGATCAGCACCCCGCCGATCACCTCCCAGCGAGACAGGTGCTCACCGAGCAGGGCGAGCGCGAACACGACGCCGAAGGCCGGCTGCAAGTTCGAGAAGAGCGAAGCCCTCGACGGCCCGACCCGCGAGATCGCCGTGAACCAGAGGATGTTCGTCAGGAAGAGCGGCCCGACGACCGCGAAGCCGAAGCCGATCCATACGAGCGCACCGAAGTGGAACGACTGGCTCGTCGTCTGCGGGATCCCGACCGCCGCGATCGGAAACCAGCCGAGCGCAAGCACGAGCGCCGAGATCCTGAACGGCGAGTAGCGCCTCATCAACGGGGTGATCGTCACGGAGTACATCCCCCACGTGAGCGCGGTCGTCACGGCCAGCGCGTCGCCGAACACGTGCCCCGAGAAGCCGCCCGAGCCGGACGCGACGAACGCGACGCCGGCGAGCGAGACCGTGGTCGCGAGCCAGAAGCCGCGACCCATCCGCTCGAGGCCGATCACACTTGCGACCACGCCGATGAAGATCGGCGTCGTGCCCAGGAACAGCGTCACCGTGGCGGCCGAGGTCTTGTCGACCGAGTACACGAAACAGAGCTGGTTGACGAAGATCATCACCGCAGCGACGGCGATGTAGCGGAGGTCGCGTCGAGCGATCCGGAACGAGCGTTCCCGCGACCAGGTGAAGATCCAGAAGAGCGCGGTCGCGAGCGCGTACCTGATCGTCGCGTAGGCGAGCGGCTGAAAACCGTGGGTCAGCACATAGCGCGTGACGGTCGCGTTGAGCGCCCACAGGAGAACGGTGCCGAGCAGCATCAGGTCGACGGTCCTCGTCCGCATCGGCCTCAGTAAGCTACTTCGCGCCATGGATCGCGAGCCCACCCGCGAAGACGTCGACGCCCTTGTCGGCCCGGCGACCCCCCACTTCGCGTACCAGATCCGGGCACGCGTGCGGGAGCTCGTCGCCGCCCTGCCGGACGACAACGAGGTGCGGCGGTATGCGCAAACCCAGATCGACCGGCTCGACCGGCTCGGCCACGCCTCATCGAAGGCGGACGAAGGCCCGCGCGAAGCAGTGACGCGGCTCGGCTGGAGCGAGATCCCGTCGTCGGCGCGCGCAGACGACCCGCTTCCCCGGTGAACGTCTTCGTCACAGGCGGGTCCCGCGGGATCGGCCGCGCAATCGCGCTCCGTTTCGCACACGACGGCGCCGAGCGCATCGCGATCGGCTACCTGCGCAACGACAGTGCCGCCGAGGTGACTGCCGAGGAGCTGCGCGCCGTCGGCGCAGACGTGACGCTCGTCCGCGGTAACGTCACCTCGCAGCGCGTCCTCGACGAAGTAGCGGCGCTCGGTCCGCTCGACGTGCTCGTACACAACGCCGCGACCGGCGTGATCCGGCCCGCGCTCGAGACCGAGGACAAGCACTGGGATTGGACGATCAACGCGAACGCGCGCGCACTGCTCCAGCTCGCCCGCGTCGCCGCACCGAGCATGCCGGACGGCTCGTCGATCGTCGCGCTGTCGTCGCTCGGCGCCCAGCGCGTGCTCGACAACTACGTCCTCGTCGGGACGTCCAAAGCGGCGCTCGAGTCGCTGGTGCGCTACCTCGGCGTCGAGCTTGCCCCGCGCATCCGCGTCAACGCCGTCTCGGGCGGCGTCGTCGAGACGGGCGCACTGGAGCACTTCCCGAATCGCGAGGAGATGTTGCGCGCCGGCGCCGCGAACCCTGTCGGCCGTCTCGTCACACCCGACGACATCGCCGGCGCGGTCGCGTTCCTCTGCTCGAAGGACGCCGACATGATCCGCGGCCAGACGATCGTCGTCGACGGCGGGTTCTCGTTGCTCGTCAGCGGTTGAAATCCGCGCACGCGGGGAAAGCAGGGCAAATGGGACTCGCTGTAAGCCTCATCATCGCGGCGGTCGGGCTCGTTCTCGCCCTCGCCGTGCACCCCGTGAACCAGGGATCGGTCGACGTCAACACGGTCGGCTGGATC
>DASXDB010000158.1:0-3703 GCA_036490895.1 Gaiellaceae bacterium | reverse complement strand
CTACCGGGACAACCCGAACGTCACGGTGATCCTCGACCGCCGCGACGGACCCGATCGCCGCCACGGCGTCGAGGACGGGTCGTTCCGCGAGAAGCGCGAGGTGCGCGACCGGCGCCGCCGCCGCGTGACCGGCACGTTCCTCGAGACCGATCCGCCCACGGCGTAGCTACGATCGGCCGCGATGGCGGCTGCGACCTTCGAATCCCTGAACCCGTCGACCGGCGAGGTCGTCGACACCTTCCCGCGCTCCGGCGTCGCCGAGGTCGAGCGCGCCGTCGCGACCGCACGGGCCGCGTGGGAGGAGTGGCGGCTCGTCCCGGCTCCCGAGCGCGGCAACATCCTGTTCCGCTTCGCGCAGCTCCTCGAGGCCGCCAAGCCCGAGCTGTCCGACCTGATGACCCGTGAGATGGGGAAGGTGAAGGCCGAGGCCGGCGGCGACGTCCAGGAAGCGATCGACATGAGCTACTACATGGGCGGGGAGGGCCGGCGCCTCTTCGGGCACACGACGCCGTCGGAGCTCCGCGACAAGTTCATGATGAGCGTGCGCATGCCGGTCGGCGTGGTGGGCGCGATCACACCGTGGAACTTCCCCATCGCGATCCCGGCGTGGAAGCTCACACCGGCGCTCGTCTGCGGCAACACCGTCGTGCTCAAGCCGGCGGAGGACACCCCGCTGCTCGCGCAGCGGTTCGTCGACCTCCTGAACGAGGCGGGGCTGCCCGAAGGCGTCGTGCAGATCGTGCACGGGTTCGGCGAGGAAGCCGGCGAGGCGCTCGTCCGTCACCCTGACGTACCGGTGATCACGTTCACCGGCTCGCGCGAGACCGGCGTGCTCGTGACGAAGGGCGCGGCCGACGAGTTGAAGCACGTGCACCTCGAGCTCGGCGGCAAGAACGCGATCATCGTCATGGACGACGCCGACCTCGATCTCGCCGTCGACGGGATCGTCTGGAGCGCGTTCGGCACCGCCGGACAGCGCTGCACCGCCGCCTCGCGCGTGATCGTGCAGCGCGGCATCTACGAGGCGCTGCAGTCGAAGCTCGTAGCGAAAGCGGAGGCGATGCGCATCGGAGCGCCGTGGGAGGACGACACGCAGATCGGGCCGGTGATCAACGAGACCGCGGTCGAGAAGATCCACTCGTACACGGAGATCGGCAAGGGTGAAGGGGCGAAGCTGCTCACCGGCGGCGAGCGTGTCGAGGGTCACGGCTTCTACTACCGGCCGACCGTGTTCTCCGAGGTCGAGCCGACCATGCGGATCGCACAGGAGGAGATCTTCGGGCCGACGACCGCGCTCATCCCGGTCGATACCTTCGAGGACGCCGTGCGGGCCGCGAACAGCGTCAGGTACGGGCTCTCGTCGTCGATCTTCACGCGCGACGTCAACAAGGCGTTCAAGGCGATGCGCGACCTGCAGACCGGCATCACGTACATCAATGCCGGCACCACCGGGGCCGAGGTGCATCTTCCGTTCGGCGGCATGAAGCAGACCGGCAACGGCCACCGTGAGGCCGGTCAGGCCGCGCTCGATGTCTTCACCGAGTGGAAGTCGGTGTACGTGGACTACAGCGGCAAGCTGCAGCGCGCGCAGATCGACAACAACTGAGATGAGGGATCGCCGGCTCGGCGACAGCGACGTCTACGAGCTGCGCGCGTGAGGGCGCGGCTCTTTACGGACGGCGGCGCGCGGGGCAATCCCGGCCCGGCCGCGTACGGGTTCGTGCTCGAGACGGACGACGGGACGGTGCTCGCGGCCGAAGGCCGGGCGATCGGCGTGGCGACCAACAACGTGGCCGAGTACAGCGGGCTGGTGGCCGGTCTGCGAAAGGCGCTCGAGCTGCACGTACCGGATGTGGAGGTCGTCTCGGACTCCGAGCTCCTCGTCAAGCAGATGCGCGGCGAGTATCGCGTCAAGAACGAGGCGCTCCGTGCGCTGTTCGTGGAAGCGAGCACGCTTGCCCGTGGCCTGCAGAACGTCGAGTATCGCCATGTGAAGCGCGCGCACAACGAGCTTGCCGACCGGCTCGTCAACGAGGCCCTGGACGCGGTATGAACCACCCGTTCGCCACGGCGGTTCTTGCAGGCGACCACGACGCCGCGCTCGCGACGATCGCCGACGACGTTCTGTTCCGAAGCCCCGCTGTGCACAAGCCGTACCACGGCAAGGAGCCAGTCGGCGCGATTCTCCGGCTCGTCGCCTCCGTCTTCGAGAACTTCCGCTACACCGCCGAGTGGCGCGACGGTACGACGACGATCCTGTTCTTCGAAGCGAACGTCGGCGATCGCGAGCTACAGGGGATCGACATCCTGGAAGAGAACGAGGAGGGCCTCGTGGCGGGCTTGACGGTGATGATCAGGCCGCTGTCGGGGCTCCAGGCGGTCGCCGCGACGATGGCGGCGAGGCTGTCAGCCGCTTGAGGCGACGGCGTCGGCGCCCTCTGTCTCGCCGAACACGACGACACGGTTCCGCCCACGCTGCTTCGCGGTGTACATCGCCGCATCGGCCTTGCGCACTACGTCCTCGGGACTCTCGTCACGGTCGCGGGAGTAGCAGACGCCGAAGCTCGCCGAGACGGCGAGCGCCACGCCGTTGATCGTGAACGGCGCTCGCAGGGCAGCAGCCAATCGCCAGGCGAGCTGGACGACATCGCGTCCGTCGGCGATCTCGGAGGCGAGCACCACGAACTCGTCGCCGCCGAAGCGGGCCACCACGTCGTTCGGACGCACCGCGGCGCCGAGCCGGCCGGCGATCGCCGAGAGGAGCTCGTCGCCGGCGTGGTGGCCGGCCGAGTCGTTGACGTGCTTGAAGTTGTCGAGGTCGATGAACACCACTCCCAATCCCGCGCCGGTGAGTCCGGACCGCTCGCGCGCGTCGCGCAGCCGCTCGAGGAAGTACGCGCGCGTCGGAAGCGAGGTGAGCGTGTCGTGGTTCGACTTGTGGATCAACTCGGCCTCGGTCCGCTTGCGTGCGTCGATGTCCTCGAGCATCACCGTCAGGTGATGAGACTCGCCGGCGTCGTCGCGCACCAGCACGAGCACGAGCCGGAACCAGCGAAGCGTCCCGTCGCGGCGGCGTAGTGGCTGCTCGAGCTCGCAGCGGTCGCTGCGGCCGTCGACGACGGCGGCCGCCGACGGAGGCATCAGGTCGTCCCACAGAGGTTCTCCGGCGAGTGCCCGGTGCGCGTAGCCGAGTGCGTGCTCGGCGGCGGGGTTCGCATCGCGCACGCGGCCGTCGAGCTCCAGGGTCAGCAGGCCGATCGTCGCCGCCTCGAACACTGCGCGGTACTGCCGCTCGCTGGCCGCCAGCGCGTTCTCGGCGCGCTTGCGCTCGCTGATGTCGATCATCACGCCCTGCCAGTAGAGGAGACCGGTTGCCTCGTCGCGCCCGACCGCAGCGTGCTCGCTCACCCAGACGATGTGCCCGTCCTTGTGGATCATGCGGTACTCGCCATACAGCTCGGTCAGGTTCGCGCGCGCTTCCGCGTCCGCGGCAGCGCATCGGTCTCGGTCGTCCGGATGGAGCACCTCGAGCCAGAGCTCGTCCTCGTTCAACCACGCCGCCAGGTCGTACCCGAGGAGGTCTTCGATCTGCGGGCTGATGTAGAGGGGGAGCGACTCGCTCGGGTTGTCCGGCTGCACGAGATCCAGGTACACGACGATGCCCGGAATGGTCTCGAGCAGGCTCTGGAAGCGATCCGCAGTC
>DASXDB010000157.1:0-2768 GCA_036490895.1 Gaiellaceae bacterium | reverse complement strand
TCCTGGATGGTGCGGAGATCGGCGCCGCCCTCGAGGAGATGGGTCGCGAAGGCATGGCGCAGACGGTGCGGATGCTGGACCAATCGCCGTAGCGTCGACGTGTCGAGCCGACGGCCGCGTGCGGAGATGAAGAGGGCGTTCTCGGCGCCGCGCGCGAGCTCGGGCCGCGCGTCGCGCAGATAGCGGGCGACGAGCAGCGCGGCCTCCTCGCCGAGCGGCACGACGCGGTCCTTGCCGCCCTTGCCGTCCCGAACGTGCACGCGCTCCTGCTCGAAGTCGACGTCGCCGAGGTCCAGCCCGACCGCTTCCGCGGCGCGGAGCCCGCACGAGTAGACGAGCTCGACGAGCGCGCTGTTTCGCAGGCCGAGCGGCCCCTCGACGTGCACCGACTCGACCATCTCTTCGACCTCGTGCAGCTTCGGCGCATCCGGCAACCGCCGCGGCCGGCGCGGCGCGAGGACGGCGCTTGGGACGTGCTCGGCACCTAGTGAGAACCGGACCAACGAGCGCACCGCCGCCAGCTTGCGCCCGATCGTCGCCGGGGCGAGCTTGCCGCCCGGCCGCGCGCGCCCGAGCTCGGTGACCCAGTCCGCCAGCACGCGCACGTCGACGTCTTCGAGAGGTCGTGAGGGGCCGAACCAGAGCGCGAACTCCCGCAGGTCGGTCGCGTAGCCGCGCCGTGTCCCGGCCGAGATCCCGGCCGCGTCCAGGAACCGCTCGATCGCGCGATCGGTCTTCACGGCACAAGGTTCGCCGCCGCACGTAACATCGCCTGCCGATGGCGGATCGGCGTAGGCTCGACGGAGCCGAGCAAAAGAGCGGAGGCGGCGGCGTGGACGGCGCCGGAGCGGATCGTCTCGAACGCCTGGCCGACCTGGCCGTGCACGGTGCGAACGTGCAGCCGGGGCAGGTGCTGATGATCACGGGCGAGATCGGTAACGAGGACGTCGCGCGCGCGGTCGCCGCCGCCGGGTACCGGCGCGGGGCGAAGTTCGTCGACGTCGACTACTTCGATCCGCACATCAAGCGTGCGCGAATCGAGCACGCGGATCCCGACTCGCTCGACTTCGTGCCGAGGTGGTACGGCACACGGATGCTCGACCACGCCGAGGACGCAGGTGCGCGAGTGACGCTCACGACGCTGACCACTCCGAACTTGATGGACGGTCTCGACAAGACCCTCGTCGGTCGCGACATGCTTCCGCGGGTCAAGGAGCTGACGAAGATCGTCGGCGATCGGTCGACCAACTGGTGCATCGTCCCGGCCCCGCACCGCGTCTGGGCGGCGCTCGTGTATCCGGACCTCGATGAAGACGAGGCATACGAGCGTCTCTGGCAGGAGCTCGAGCACGTGCTGCGTCTCGACGACGGTGACGCGGGGAGCGCGTGGGACGCGCGCATGGCAGTGCTCCGCGACGCGGCGGAGCGGTTGGCGACGCGCGCCTTCGATGCGATCGAGCTGCGCGGGCCGGGAACAGAGCTGTCCGTCGGCATGCTCCCGACGCATGTCTGGTGGGCCGCTGACTTCACGCGTGCGGACGGCCTGCGCCACCTGCCGAACCTTCCCACCGAAGAAGTCTTCACGACGCCCGATCCGCTGCGCACACACGGCTATGTCACATCGACGAAGCCGCTCGCGCTTCGCGACGGCACGATCATCCGCGGTCTCCGCATGCGCTTCGAGGACGGTGTCGCGGTGGAGATCGAGGCCGACAAGAATGCCGACACGCTCAAGTCGCTGCTCGACATCGACGAAGGCGCCCATCGCATCGGCGAGCTCGCGCTCGTCGACCGGCAAGGCCGCATCGGGCCGCTGGGCACCGTGTTCTACAACACGTTGCTCGACGAGAATGCCGCCAGCCACATCGCGCTCGGCGCCGGATTCAAGTTTCTCGTGGACGAGGACGTCGTGCCGCGCGTCAACGAGAGCAGCCAGCACATCGACTTCATGATCGGCTCGAACGAGGTCGATGTGGACGGGATCACCGCCGACGGCGAGCGCGTTCCCGTCCTGCGCGGCGGCGACTGGCAGATCTAACGGTTGACCGATCCGGTGGTCGGCCGAATCCGTACCATGCACGCGTTTCTCGGATGACCGGACTGGTCGAAACCCTGAAGGAGGCGCTCCGAATGACCACGACGAAGCGGCCCGGCCCCGTGGATCTCTCGGCGCACAGGATCGACCCGGCCGGCCGCGTATATCGAAATCCGTCGACTGCGCTGCTCTACACGCACGCGCTGGCGCGCGCCGACGGGCGCCTCGCAGAAGGCGGCCCGCTCGTGGTCGACACCGGCAAGTTCACCGGCCGTTCGCCCAAGGATAAGTTCCTCGTCGACGAGCCGTCGTCGACCGACCGCATCTGGTGGGGTGAGGTGAACCAGAAGCTTGCCGAGTCGAACTTCGACCGGCTACGCGACAAGGTCACTTCGCACCTCGGGTCGGCAGACGCGCTGTACGTCGTCGACGCGTGGGCCGGCGCCGATCCCGCCCACCGGATCGGAGTGCGCGTCATCACTGCGCACCCGTACCACGCACTCTTCGCGAAGACGATGTTCATCGATCCGACGGGGGATGAGCTCGCGTCCTTCCAGCCTCAGGCGCTCGTCCTCCACACGCCCGACCTGGAGGCAGATCCCGACGAGGACGCGACACGGAGCTCCACGGCGATCGTTCTTCATCCCGGCAGGACGGAGCTCTTGGTGCTCGGCACCTTCTACGCCGGCGAGATCAAGAAGTCGATCTTCACCGTCATGAACGACCGGCTCCC
>DASXDB010000156.1:0-5876 GCA_036490895.1 Gaiellaceae bacterium | reverse complement strand
ACGCGTAGACGTCCCAACCGAGACCGGCAAGCCGGCGAGCGCACGCCTCGCCGATGCCCGACGACGCGCCGGTTACGAGCGCAGTAGGTATGCGGCGATCTCCGCGCGCAGCTCGCGACCGAACCCGAGCGCGCTCTCGAGCTCGAGCGCTCGCTTGTAGTAGCGGTGCAACGGATGCTCGAACGTGAAGCCGATGCCGCCGTGCACCTGGATCGACGTCTCGCACGCGCGGACGGCCGCCTCCGTCGCCTGTGCATTCGCCGCGGCGGACGCGACGCCCGCCTGCGGATCACCCGTGGCGACGCACAGCGCGGCCCAGTACGCGAGCGAGCGCGCAAGCTCGACGGCGACGTACGCGTCGACGACTGGATGCGACACCGCCTGGTACGTGCCGATCTTCTTCCCGAACTGCTCGCGCTCGCCGATGTAGGCGATCGCCATCTCGACCGCGCGCGAGCCGATGCCGACGGCCTCGAGCGCCTGCGCCGCGAGCTGCTGCTGCCGGTCGTCCCCGACCTCGCCGCCGATGTACGGCCCGTCGTAGAGCACGCGGCCGAGCTCCTCGAAGAGCACCGCGGCCTCGAGGAACGACTCCGATTCGACGACGCCGACCCAGCCGAGCTGCTCGAGCTGCTCTTGCGACGGCGCCGGGTTGGCCTCGAGGAACGTCCGCGCCTCGCGCCGCAGGTCGTCCTGTTCGGGCGTGAACGAGAAATCCATATCGTGCCCCTTCCTAGCGGCTCCTCGGGAGCCCCAAGACCCGCTCGGCGACGATGTTCCGCAGGATCTCGCTCGTGCCGGCCTCGATCGTGTTGCCGCGCGACCGGAGCTGCTGATAGGTCCAGTAGTCGTCGACGTCGGGACCGCCGGCGATCTCCTGCGCGAGCTTCGTCAGGCGCTGGTTCGCCTCCGACCAGACCAGCTTGGACGCCGAGCCTTCCGGCCCCGGGATGCCCGTCTTCTCCAGCGTCGTCAGGGAGCGGTAGTTCGTGTACTTGAGCGCTTGCAGCTCGATCCATTCGCGCGCGATGCGGTCGAGCAGGATCGGATCGGTGACGTTTCGCTCCTTCGCGAGCGCGACGAGCTTGCGCACGGCGACGTCGAGGGTCGCCGACAACGCGAACCCGAGCGTGCCGCGCTCGTGCAGCAGCGTTGTCATCGCAACCTGCCAACCGCCGCCGACCTCTCCGAGGAGGTTCTCCTTCGGCACCTGCACGTCGGTGAAGAAGATCTCGTTGAACTCGGGGTGGCCGGTGATCTGCACGAGCGGCCGCACCTCGACGCCAGGCGCGTGCATGTCGGCGATCACGTAGGTGAGGTTGCGGTAGCGCGGCGCCTCCGGAACGCCGAGGCCGACGAGGATGCAGAAGTCGGCAATGTGGGCGAAGGACGACCACACCTTCTGGCCGTTGACGACGAAGTGGTCGCCCTTGTCCTCGATGCGCGTGCGCGCTGCGGCGAGGTCGCTGCCCGCGTCGGGCTCCGAGAAGCCCTGGCACCAGATGTCGTCGGCGCTCAGGATCTTCGCGAGGTAGCGCTCCTTCTGCTCCGGGGTCCCCCACGCGATGATCGTCGGCCCGGCCATGCCGAGCCCGATCACGCCGAGGTGCGACGGCGCCTCGGCGCGCGCCATCTCCTCGAGGAAGATCGCCTGGTGGGTGTACGGCGCGCCCGCGCCGCCGTACTCCTTCGGCCACGTCAGTCCCGCATAGCCCTCCGCGCCGAGCTTGCGGCTCCAATCGCGGTCGTCGTCCTCGAACCGACGCGCACCGCGCTTCGTCGCACTCTCGGGAAGGTTCTGCGCGATGAACTCGCGGACCTCGGATCGGAACGCAGCTTCTTCCGGCGAGTCGCGCAAGTCCACGCACCGATACTAAACCGGTGATCGCGCAAGGCCGGGTGTGCATCCCCACACACACCCGGCCCTACGCGCCGGCGCCCCTTACGGCGTCAGCGGATGAACGTCGGCGAGGCCCGGGACGAGGCCGAACGTCACGCCCCACAGCGTGCTGCCCCGGAACGCGATCGAGGTCAGGAGCGGCAGGCCCGACACCACCGTCTGGCAGGTATCGGTGGAGAGGTCGCACGCGTGCACGGAGCCTCCGGTGCCGCCGCCGCCGTCGACCGCGAGCCAGCTGCTGTCGTCGAGCTGGTCGACGTACAGCCGGCCGTCCGGGCCGAACGCGAGGTCGATGATCGACGTGAAGCCGGTCATGACGACCGAGCACGCTGAGCTCGAGCCGCAGCGGGCGTGACGCGTGCCCGGTGCGACGCGCCACACGCGGGACAGGCCCAGAGGCGCCGGGAAACCGGTCAGCTCACCGACGTAGTACGCGCCGTCGGGACCGACGACCACGGACGTCGGCACCGACTGGATCCCGTCCTGCTCGGGGAACGTCGCGACCCAATCGATGCGTCCGGCGTCGTCGGCGACGAGCAGGTCGTTCCCCGCCGCGTCGGCGATCAGGGTCCTGCCGCCTTCGAGTCGCGCGAGGTCGAATGGATCCGAGCCCTCGGCGGTGCCGTCTCCGGCGGGATCGTTCTCGTCCTCGTACGCCTGAAGATCCGCCAGCTGTCGCACCGAGCCGTGCGAGACGCGGTAGAGCGCGCCGTGAGCGCCCGGAGCGAACGAGCTCGTCAGCGCCACCATGTCGCCGCGTCCGATCGGCGCAACGTCGGTCACCCCGGGCAGCGCAGCCACGAGCGCCCCGGTGTCGGCGTCGACGATCCCCTGGCCGGCATCCGCGACGTACAACGCCCCGCCGGGCGCCGGATCGAGGCCGAACATCGGCGTCCGGTAGAAGGCCGGATCCGCCTGCGCCGCCGCCGGCACGAACACGACCGCGGCCGCGCAGACCAAGGCCAGAAGCGCGATTGCTCGTCTCATCAGGTTCCTCCTCTCCCGAGAACATTTAGTCAGTCTTCCTGACGGTCAGAGATTCTGTCAGAATGACGAGCACGATGTCAAGCACCGGCGCACGCGTCCTGCCCGGCTCCGCCCGCGACGAGCGGCCGAACGTCGGCGTCCTTCTGCGCGGCCCGTTCCAGGAGGTCGTCCGCCGGGTCAGCGCCGGGCTCGCCGAGGCGGGCTTCGACGACCTCCGGCCCGCGCACACCGCCGTCTTCCAGCACATCGAGGCGGACGGCTCTCGTCTCACCGACCTCGCCGACCGCGCGCAGATCACCAAGCAGTCGATGGGCTACCTCGTCGATTACCTCGAGCAGCACGGCTACGTCGAGCGTCGCCCGGACGCGAGCGATCGGCGCGCGACCCGCATCTGCCTGACCGAGCGCGGCTGGGGTCAGGTTCGAGCGGCGCTCGGCATCATCGCCGCGCTCGAACAGGAATGGACCGACGCGCTCGGGCAACCGCGCATCGAGCAGCTCCGCGAGCTGCTCGCCGACGTCGGCGGCCTCACGGCGTCAGAACAGTCCTGATCACACGCCCGTCCTGCATCGCGTCGAACGCGTCGCTCCAATCGGCGAGGCCGCTTGTGCGCGTGACCATCGCCGAGAGGTCGAGCTTGCCGTCGAGTGCCCACTGCGCGAGTCGAGGAAAGTCCTCGTGCGGCAGGTGGTCGCCGCCGTGCGAGACGAGCACGCGTGCGCGTCGCCGGAAGAGCGCCGGCAGGTCGACCGTCGCCGTCTCGCCTGCCGGCGCGAGCCCGACCACGACGACCGTGCCGCCCGATGCGATCATCCCGAGCGACTGCTCGAACGTCGAGGCGCGCGACACGACATCGAAGACGAAGTCGACCGGGCCCGGCTCGGTGTGGGTCGCGCCGAAGCTGATCGCCTGCTCACGCTTGCCCTCGTCGATGTCGATGGCACGGATCTCAGAAGCTCCGGCGATGCGCGCTCCCTGGATCGCCGACAGCCCGACCGCCCCGCACCCGATCACGGCGACGCGTGCGCCCTCCCACACGCGGGCGGTCTCGAGCACGCTCATCACACCGGTCGCGACCGCACACGCGAGCAGGCACGCCTGCTCCGACGGAAGCGCGTCGGGGA
Organism: Gaiellaceae bacterium; assembly: GCA_036490895.1. Taxonomy (GTDB): domain Bacteria; phylum Actinomycetota; class Thermoleophilia; order Gaiellales; family Gaiellaceae; genus PALSA-600. The sequence continues at coordinate 1,865 of DASXDB010000156.1, read as the reverse complement.
TCCGGACGGCCGCCACGGCCGGCACGACGGTGCGCGTCGCGAACGTGCCGGTCCGCAGGAACGGCGTGAGCGGCTCGGCACCCGCGCGGCGCAGCCTCCCGGCGGCCGCCGGCGGCCGCTTGCATTGGCGCGGCTGATCTCGCGCGCACGCAGCACACGCGCCGCAGGCGGTGTGCCAACCGATCACGACGCGGTCCCCGGCCGCGAGCCCGTCCACACCCTCCCCCACGCGCTCGATCGTCCCCGCTCCCTCGTGGCCGAGCAGCAGCGGAAGCTCGTGGCCCCAGCCGTCCTCCCGGATGGCGTGCAGGTCGCTGTGGCAGACGCCGGTCGCATCGATCCGCACGCGCACCTCGCCGGGACCAGGCTCGCCGACGGCGATCTCCTCGAGCGCCACCTCGCCGGGCGCGGCGAGGACTACACCCTGATCAGCCACGAGCGGTCGAGGTCGCGAATCGAGTGCCCGCCGGCAAGGGCGAGCCCGAGGTCGATCTCGGCCATCAGGTTCTGGATCAGCTCCTCCACCCCGCGCGGCCCGCCGACCGCGAGCGCGTACGCATACGGCCGCCCGAGCAGCACCGCGTCCGCGCCGAGCGCCATCGCCTTCAGCACGTCGGCGGCGCAGCGGATGCCGCCGTCCATCAGGACGACCGCGTCGGGCAGCGCGTCGCGCACCTCGACGAGCGCGTCGAGCGCCGCGACGGCTCCGTCGACCTGACGTCCGCCGTGGTTCGAGACGATGATCCCGTCGATCCCGCGTGCCAGCGCCTCGCGCGCATCCTCTTCGGTGAGGACGCCCTTGACGAGGATCGGCAGCACCGTCTGCCCGCGCAGCCACTCGAGGTCGGCCCACTCGAGCCCGAGGTTCGGGAACGTCGCGAGCATCGTCGCGGCCGCGGTGAGGAGATCCTCGTCGGGGCTCTTGTCGAGCCGCGAGCGAAAGACGGGATCGCTGAAGAACTGCCCGCACCCCTGACCCTGCAGGAAGGGCAGATACGCGTTGCGCAGGTCTCGCGGGCGCCAGCCGAGCGTGAGCGTGTCGAGCGTGACGACGATCGCGCCGTAGCCCGCGGCCTCGGCTCGCTGGACGAAGCTCGCGCAGATCTCACGGTCGTTCACCCAATACAGCTGGAACCAGCGCGGCGCGTTCGTCTCGGCGACCTCCTCGAGCGAGTGCGTCGACGCGCTCGACAGCACCATCGGCACGCGCGAAGACGCGGCCGCGCGGGCGACCCCGACCTCTCCCGCGTCGTGGGCGATCGAGAGCACGCCGATCGGCGCCAGGAAGAACGGCGCGGGCGAGCGCAGCCCGAGGACCTCGACCGAGATGTCGCGCACCGCGTTGCCCGTCAGCATGCGCGGCCGGAGACGCCAATGGCCGAAGGCGTCGAGGTTCGCGTGCATCGTCGTCTCCGACCCGGCACCGCCCGCGATGTACCCGAAAGGCCCTGCTTCGAGGCGCTCTTCGGCCGCGCGCTCCCAGTCGTCGGCCGAGACCGGCCACTCCGGCGGCTGCTGCGCGATGTAGATCGCGTTCTGGATCAGCGAGCCCGAGAAGCTCATGGGCCGATCCTACGAGGTCGTCAGCGTTCGAGGGCTTGGAGGTTGGTGCCCTACCGTTCGCCGGAGTCTGTTAGGAACGCGCGAACGCCGGCAACGGCTCGGGGCGGGGCACGATCGCCTTGAAGTGCCCACCGTGGGCGATGCCGACGAGGTCCTCCTCGGTCGCGGCGTCGTTGACGACGTCGACGAGAGCGTCGACGCAGCGAGCGTCGAACTGCGTACCCGCGTGGGCCCGGAGCTCGACGATCGCCTCGTCGACCGAGATCGCTTCACGATACGGGCGCGTCCCCGTCATCGCCTCG
>DASXDB010000155.1:0-3206 GCA_036490895.1 Gaiellaceae bacterium | reverse complement strand
CCTCGAGATGGGCGCGTTCCAGCGCAACGACAAGTCGGAGATTCGCTCCGACATGGATCGCGTGTTCGAGCTCTTCCCGCGCCTTCAGGAGCGGCGGAATCAGAAGGCCGGGACGATGTCGGGCGGCGAGCAGCAGATGTGCGCGATCGGCCGCGCATTGATGGCGCGTCCGAAGCTGCTGCTTCTCGACGAGCCGTCGCTCGGTCTCGCGCCGATCTTCGTCGAGCGGATCTTCGACATCATCAGGCAGATCAACGAGCAGGGCACGTCGATCCTGCTCGTCGAACAGAACGCGCTGATGGCGCTCGACGCCGCCGACCGCGGCTACGTGCTCGAGACCGGCCGGATCGTGCTGGCTGACAGAGCCGACGCGCTGAAGACGAACGAAGAAGTTCGCAAGACGTACCTCGGCGAGTCGTAGCCGGTCGTTACCCGACGGTCACCGGGAAGTACGGGGGCGCGACGAGGTAGCCGATGCGACGCGCGCCGCGTCCGTGCGCCATCTCGAGTGCTGCGCCGAGCCCGTGCACCGGCACGAGCCCGAGCTGGCGCGCCGCCTGCGCGTCCCGGCAGCCGGCGACGAGAACGGCACCGAGCCGCCGGGCGACGGCGTCCGATGCCTCGCGTTCGACGTAGGGCTGCAGAGGGTGGCACGCATGTCCAGCGCGATAGTCGGCGAGCGCGCGCTCGTCCAGCACGGCCTCCTCCTCGGTCTGGAACATCGCCGTGCGGTAGGGCGTCTGGGTCGGCCGCGGAAAGCGCCGTGGCAGCGGGTGCACGAGAATCGCCGTCCCTCCTTCGACGAGCAGCGGCGCGTTCCGCCAGAGCCGGAGCGCGAGCCCGAGACCGAGGTACGCGGCGGTGATCGGGTTCGGCCGTTCGCGCGGCATCCACGGCGTCGTCGGCGGGATCCCGATCACGACCGCGTCGAGCGGCGCGTCGAGCGTGCAGCCCTTGAAGACCGTGCCGCGGAGCAGCGCCTCCGCGTGCGCGACCGAAGGCGTCCCGCCGTAGACGGCGGCCGCGGTCAGCTCCCGCGGCAGACGGTCGAGCATGCGCTGGCGGACGCGCCCGGGCGAAAGCTGGAACAGCCAGCGGACGCGCGAGCGGAGGAGACGGTCGACCGCCTCCTCGTCGTGCGGATAGCCGGTGAACGGGCCGGCGATCCGCGTCAGGTTCAGCGCGAGCGAGACGCCGGTCAGCGCCACGCGCTGCTGCAGCCGCCGCTCGAGCTCGAGCGCGAGCTTCCAGCCCTGCGAGCCGCTCGCTTCGAGCAGCGAGGGCGAGCTCGCCGCGCGCAGGGAGTCGGGGCCTGTCGCGCCGAGGAGCGCGGCGGGGCCGCCGTCGACGACGGTCTCGGCCGCCGTCACCGGCAGGACCAGGTCGGTCTCGACGAGCGCGCGGTTGACCCGCAGCGGGATCCCGTCGCTCTCGCCGATCTCGACGAGATCCTCGGCTTCGGCGTCGTGGACGACGATCCGGCCGCGGAACCGGCGCCTGAACTCGGGTGAGAAGAGCAGGCCGATGTCGCGCGGCGAGGTGCGCCGCATGAGCCCGCCGGCGACGACGATCGTCAGGTGGTCCACGCCAAGACGGTCGAGCTCGCCCGCTGCTGCGGCGATGGCGAGATGCCGCGGACCGAGCGCTGCGGCGGGGATCGGCAGCGACGGCTGCTCGATCACGAGCGTTGCAGTGCTGCCGCGAGTGACGAGGCGTTCGAGCGGCTCGCCGGCGAGCGGGAACGCAAGCGCGTCCCGCACCGCCTGCGGCACGTCGTCGATGACGTCGCGCTGAGCCGGAGGACGGAGGACGACGTCGTCCACACCGGGCTCGGCGACGACGATGCGCGTGTCGGCCAGCAGGGGGACGCGCATCATGTGCTGCGGTGCGCCGCCGCCGCGGTCGCTCCCAGGCCGACGAAAATGCCCCCTGACAGCAACCGACGTGCGCGGGCTCCGCGGCCGCTGCGGCGGATGCGCCCCGCGAGGAGATCGGCGAGCAGTGCATACGAGCAGTCCGACGCGAACGCGATTGCCGCGAACGTGAGCCCGAGCAGCGCGACCTGCGGCGGTACCGATGCGCCGCGGTCGACGAACTGGGGGAGGAATGCGAGGAAGAACAGCGCCGTCTTCGGGTTGAAGACGTTGACGATCACGCCCTGGCGGTAGATGCGCCGCATCGGCGCCGGCGGGGCCTGAACCTGTTCCGAGTCGTCGCGTCCTGCGATGCGCCGGATGCCGACGACGATCAGGTAGACGGCGCCGACGAGCTTCACGACGGTGAACGCGGTCGCCGAGGATGCGATCAGCGCGGAGAGCCCCACCGTCGCCGCCGCGACGTGCACGAGACCGCCGCTCGCGACTCCGGCGGCGGACGCGAGCCCGGCCCGGCGGCCCTTGTCGACGCTGTGCATGACGATGTAGGTGACCGCAGGGCCGGGGACGACGGCGAGCGCGGCCGACGCGAGGCAGAACAGCGCGAACGAGGTGGCCGACGGCATGCCTACGGGACGGCCCGGTAGAGGCGCAGGTACTGGGGGCGGAAGCCGCGCTTCGGCCAGAAGCGCGATGAGAGCAGGTTGACCGACCGCCAGTCGACGGTCATCGAGTTGAAGCCGTTCTCGTGCGCCCAGTCGGACGCGAACGCTGTCAGCGCCAATCCGGCCCCGCTGCCGCGAACGTCGTCGCGCGTCGCCGCGAACGCGAGGTCGATGTTGTTCGCCGGCACGCGAAGGTCGCCCTCCGGCCGGCGATAGAACGCGAGCATGCCGACGAGTCGCTTGCCGTCGCTCGCCACGAAAGGGATGTAGCTCGCGTCTTCCCAGACCTCGTCGAATTCCTTCCGGATCTTGTCGCGCGGCGGCATCTCGAAGCCGGAGAAGCTGGGTGAGTCGCCCTGGTGCGAGTACAGAATCTCCTCGAAGTCGACCAGCTCCTCGACGTCTCCCGGCGCAGCGGCCCGGATCGTCCCGGCGAACGCGCGCGGCTCCATCGGCACGACCTCGCGGACCGCCCACACCGCCTGGCAGCCGAACGCGAGCCGAAACCAGACGTCGATCAGCTCTGCATCGCTCGCGGGAACGGTGAGCATGAACCGTGACACGCCGAGCTCGCGCGACTGGATCGCGAACAGGTCGCGCAGCGCTTCCGGCTCGCTTGCCGCATGACCGGCGAACTGCCAGCGTTGCATCTGCTGCTCCTCGTCGC
>DASXDB010000154.1:0-7949 GCA_036490895.1 Gaiellaceae bacterium | reverse complement strand
CAGACGTTCGCGCAGGTCTACGGCGGCTCCAAGAACGGCAAGAACGCGATGGGCAAGTGCGTGTCGCAGGCTGTGCAGTCCACTGTCGCAGCGCAGGCGAAGGCGTCGAACGCGGCGCTGAAGTCGTGCAAGGCAGCGATGAAGGCGGACAAGACGGCGTTCGCGACGACGTACGGCTCTGGCAAGGACGCACTCGGCAAGTGCGTCGCGGCCAAGAGCAGCACCAAGTAGCGGCGGCGGGCCGCGAGCGGGCGCCGGTGCGGCTCCGGCGCCCGCCACTCTCTTTAGACGTACGCGCGGTTCGTCGGTAAGTACCAGTCGGTTACGAGCGCCAGGCCGGCGACCGCTTCTCGAGGAACGCGCGCAGCCCCTCCTGGCCCTCGGGGCTCGCGCGGTGCTCGGCGATCCTGGCGGCCGTCTCCTCCGCCGATCGGGGCGCGCGCGCTAGGTCCTTCGCGGCGCGCGCCGCCGATGGACCGGCGGAGAGCAGCTCGTCCACGACGCGCCCGACTGCGCCGTCCAGGTCGTCCGTCACCTCGTGAATCAACCCGATCCGCAGCGCCTCGGCCGCCGAGAACCGCTCGCCGGTGACGAAGTAGCGGCGCGCGGCGCCGGGACCGATCTTCGCGAGCGCGAACGGCGAGATGACCGCGGGGACGATTCCGAGCTTCACCTCGCTGAACGCGAATCGCACGGTCGACTCGGCGATCGCGATGTCGCAGCAGGCGACGAGCCCGCACCCGCCGCCAAGGGCGTGACCCTGCACCCGGCCGACGACCGGGGCGGGGCAGGAATCGATCGCGTCGAGCATCGCTCGCAGACGCAATGCGTCCGCGACGTTCTCGTCGAACGAGAGATCGACCGAGGAGCGCATCCATTCGACGTCCGCCCCCGCGGAGAACGACGGCCCGTCGCCGGACAAGACCACGGCACGCACATCGCCGGCCTCCCCGAACGCGGCCGCGAGCTCGTCGATCAGTGCGGCGTCGAAGGCGTTGCGCCGTTCAGGTCGCGCCATCGCGACCCGGAGCACCTCCGCCTCGCGCTCGATCCTCAACGCGGTCAAGGAGCCCGATCCTAAATCCTTACGGCCGCTTCACGGCCTCTTACGCGCGGATCACGGCTCCCGTACGGTCGCGGCGCAAGATCGCGACAACGGCAACGAGCGAGGGAGCGACCATGAGACAGGCAATGCTGGCGGTCGTCGTGCTTGCGGCGGCGGTGTCGGTGAGCGTGACGAGCGCCGGCGCGACCGGCGGATCCGCGCTGAGCGGGCGCGTGCTGTTCAGCGATACGACGCAGTACTCGTACGGCTCGGGCTCGCTCTACGCGATCAACCCGAACGGCACCGGGCGGGTGTTGATCACCAACAACGCCGTGAACGGCAGCTGGTCGCCCGACGGCAAGCGGATCCTCTTCGAGACGGCGCGCAAAGGTGACCTCGATCTCTGCACGATCAACGCGGACGGCACCTCGCCGAAGGAGCTCACGTTCTCCGTCGGGACGGACGAGGACGGCGCATGGTCGCCCGACGGCTCGCAGATCGCATTCGAGTCGAACCGGAACAACCCGGGCGGAATGGACGTCTTCGTGATGAACGCCGACGGCACCAACCCGAAGCGGTTGACCGACGCCAGCGGCGTCAACGGGGACCCGGCGTGGTCTCCGGACGGAAAGTCGATCGCGTTCACGAGCAACCGCGGCGGGTCGAAGGACATCTGGGTGATCAACGCCGACGGGTCCGGCCTCCAGCAGCGGACCGGCGATCGAGGCACCGAGGAAAACCCGGCCTGGTCGCCCGACGGCACCAGGATCGCCTACGACTCCGACGACGGCGAGCCCGGGAACCTCGACGTGTGGGTGATGAGCTCCAACGGCACGCACCAGAAGCGCGTGATCTCGTCGCCGGCGCTCGACGCGCTGCCCGCGTGGTCGCCGGACTCGAAGCAGATCGCATTCGCTTCCGAGCGCACCGGGAAAGGGGACCGGAAGATCTACCTCGCGAGCGCGAACGGCTCGAACGTCCACCTCCTCTCTGGGCCGTCGCACCGCGGGCGCGTCGCGACGCTGCCGTCCTGGGGGATCCATCCTGCCGGCGACGCGTGCACCATCGAGGGGACGGTGCACGCAGACCGGCTGGTCGGCACGGCGAGCGCGGATGTGATCTGCGGCCGCGGCGGCAACGACGTGATCTTCGCGCGCGGCGGTGGGCCCGACGTCGTCGACGGTGGGCCCGGCAGTGACACGGCACGCGTCGACCACACCGACGTGGTACGTCACGTGGAGAAGGTCCTGTACCGCTAGTCGAACGCGAGACCCAAGCGCGCGAGCTGGTCGGCGACCGACACCGACGCTTCGAGATCGAAGACCTCGATGACCTCCGGATCCTTCCCGATCAACTCGCGCGCCCGCGACGGCAGCGGCTGCTCGGCCGCCGCCGCGGACTCGAACAGGTAGATCGCGCCCCAGCGATCGCCGACGGCGTCCGAGATCCACGCCTTGAAGAGGATCCCGGGCACCTCGGCAAACGCGTCGACCGCCTCGCCCCGCAGGTAGTCCCGCAGCTCCTCGACCGATGTCGCGGTGTCGGCAAGGTTCCAGAGGACGAAGCGGACGACCACTAGAACGGACCGCGCGGCTCGTAGCTGCCGCGGCGGGCACCGATCCCGATCATCGTCAGGCCGTCGGGGCCGGCGACCGGCTGCCGCGTCGTCCCCGGGTCGAAGCGCAAGAACGTCCCGACGCGGACCGGAATCTCCTCGCCCTCGACGCGGTAGACGCCCGAGCCACGCACGATCACGTTCACCTCTTCCTGCTGCGTCGCGGACTCGTCGTGCTCGAGCCCCGGCGAGTTCGGCGGGATCTCGAACCAGTTGACACCGAACGCCTCGACCCCGAGCACGCGCCGAACGAAGTGCACCGCGCCGCCGGGACCGCCGCCCTCGATGTCGTCCACATTCACCGTTGAGTAGCCCATGCGGCGACCCTAGCTACATGCGAAACACGCCGAAATCGGAGTCTGGAATAGGTGCGTTCAGCGCTGCGGTGATTCCGAGCGCGAGAACCCGCCGGGTGTCGAGCGGATCGACGATCCCGTCGTCCCACAAGCGAGCCGTCGAGTAGTACGGGTTGCCCTCCGCCTCGTACTTCGAGCGGATCTCGTCCGGGTCGGCGTCTCCGACCATCGTCAGCACCGTCGCCGCCTGCTCGCCGCCCATCACGGAGATGCGTGCGTTCGGCCACATCCACAGCTGGCGGGGACCGTACGCGCGCCCGCACATCCCGTAGTTGCCGGCGCCGAACGAGCCGCCGGTGACGACGGTGAACTTCGGCACGTCCGCGCAGGCGACCGCCATGACGAGCTTGGCACCGTCGCGCGCGATGCCGCCCGCCTCGTACTCCTTGCCGACCATGAACCCGGTGATGTTCTGCAGGAACAGCAGCGGCACCCGCCGCTTGCAGGCGAGCTCGATGAAATGCGCGCCCTTTTGCGAGCTCTCGGCAAAGAGCACGCCGTTGTTCGCGAGGATCGCGACGGGGTAGCCCTCGACGTGCGCCCAGCCGCATACGAGCGTCTCGCCGTACAGCGTCTTGAACTCGTCGAACCGCGATCCGTCGACGATGCGCGCGATCACCTCCCGTGCGTCGATCTGCGTGCGGTGATCGTCGGGGATGAGGCCGTAGAGATCCGACGGATCGACAGCCGGCGGCTCCGGCGTCGCACGCCCCCACGGCGGAGACGGGCGCGGCGCGTGAGCGTTCGCCACGATCCGGCGCGCGATCGCGAGCGCGTGCTCGTCCGACGTCGCGAAGTGGTCGGCGACTCCGGACTGGCGCGTGTGCACGTCGGCGCCGCCGAGTTCCTCCGCGGTGACGTCCTGGCCGGTCGCCGCCTTCACGAGCGGCGGGCCGCCGATGAAGATCGTCCCGGTCCCGCGGACGATCACCGTCTCGTCGCTCATCGCGGGGACGTACGCGCCGCCGGCGGTGCACGAGCCCATCACGACCGCGATCTGCGGGATGCCTTTCGCCGACATGCGCGCCTGGTTGTAGAAGATCCGCCCGAAGTGGTCGCGGTCGGGGAACACCTCGGCCTGCAGCGGCAGGAACGCGCCGCCGGAATCGACGAGATACAGGCACGGCAGGTTGTTCTGCTCCGCGACCTCCTGCGCTCGCAGATGCTTCTTGACCGTGAGCGGGAAGTACGACCCGCCCTTGACGGTCGCGTCGTTGGCGACGATCACGCACTCGCGGCCCTCGACGACGCCGATCCCGGTGACGACGCCTGCGCTCGGCGCTTGCCCGTCGTAGACGTCCCACGCGGCGAGTGCGTTCAGCTCGAGGAACGCACTGCCCGGGTCGACGAGGCGGTCGATCCGCTCGCGCGCGAGCAGCTTCCCGCGCTCCCGGTGGCGGGCGACCGCGCGCTCGCCGCCGCCCGCGGCGACCTGCGCGGAGCGCGCGCGAAGCTCGTCGACGAGCGCTTCCATCCGCTCGTGACGGCGCGCGAAGTCATCCGTTCGCTCGACGCGGGACTCGAGGAGCGCCACGCCCGGAGCCTACTCGGGCATCCTGTCGTTATGCCGAGAAATCGCTTGCTCGTCCTGGGAGGCACGATCGCCGCCGCTGTTGCCGCCGTGGTCGTGATCATCGTCGTCGCGGGCAGCGGCTCGGGCTCGTCCTCGACCACGACGACCACCACGTCCGGGCCGGGTGGAGGAGGGACCGAAGCGAGGTCCACCTTCGCCGGCGTCCCGCAGCACGACGACACGCTCGGGAAGGCATCGGCGCCGGTCACGCTGACCGTCTTCGAGGACCCGCAGTGCCCGTTCTGCCGGCAGTGGAACATCGACACGCTGCCGACGGTCGTCGAGAACTACGTCCGGACGGGGCGGATCAAGATCGTCTACCGCGGCATCGTCGTGATCGGGCCGAACAGCGTGGCGGGCCTTCGCGCGGTCTATGCAGCGGGCCAGCAGAACAGGTTGTGGAACATGGTCGAGGCGCTCTACGAGCGGCAGGGTGACGAGAACAGCGGCTGGATCACGCTCGGCGTGATCCGAAGCGCCGCGCGTGAGGTGGGGGCGGCTCCCGCGAAGGTGATCAGCTCGGCCGACTCGAAGGCCGTCGACGCGAAGCTCACGCAGGCCGCGAACCTCGCACGCACCTACGGTGTCAACGGGACGCCGACATTCGCGGTCCAGAAGCCGCTCGGCGCGTTCGTGCAGCTCCGGGTGAGCAGCCTCGATCCGGGCGGCTTCGCGTCGTCGCTCGATCAGGCGCTTCGGTGAGGCTGCGGGCGCCGATCGCCGCCGCCTGCGTCGTCGGGATCGCGATCGCCGCCTATCTCACGTACGTCCATTACGCCCACACCTCCCCGGTGTGCACGACGGGCGGCTGCGAGAAGGTGCAGAGATCGAAGTACGCCGAGCTCGGCGGCCTCCCGGTGGCCCTGCTCGGGCTGATCGCCTACGTGACGCTCCTCGGGCTTGCGTTCGCGCGCGGGATGAACGCGGCGACGGCGGGCGTCTTCGTCGCCGCCGTCGGCGTGGCGTTCAGCGGCTACCTGCTCTGGGCGCAGCTCGGTCCGATCGATGCGATCTGCCAGTGGTGCCTCGGGAACGACGTGACGATCGCCGTCGTTGCGGCGCTGTACGTTGTGAGGCTGCTGACCGAAGAGAGAGGATGACGCGTCGAGGCGCGGTGCTGTTCGCCGCGATGTGCTTCATCTGGGGCGTGCCGTACCTGATGATCCGCGTAGCGGTTCGCGAGCTCGCACCGGTCACGCTCGTCTTCCTGCGCACTGCGATCGGCGCGGGGCTTCTCGTACCGTTCGCCGCCTGGCGGCGTGAGCTGCGTCCTCTGCTCGCGCGCTGGTGGCCCTTGCTGGCGTACACCGTGGTCGAGGTCGTGATCCCGTGGGTGCTGCTCGCGCGCGCCGAGACGAAGCTGACGAGCTCGCTGACCGGCCTCCTCATCGCGGCCGTGCCGCTCGTCGGCGCGATCGTCGTCGCGCTCACCGGAACGCGTGAGCGGCAGGGCCGGCGCCGCTGGGTCGGGCTGCTCGTCGGCATCGGCGGCGTCGGAGCGCTGGTCGGGCTCGACGTCGGCCAGGTGGACGCGCTTGCGGTCGCCGAGGTCGGCGGAGTCGCCGTGTGTTACGCGATCGGGCCGATCATCCTCTCGCGGCGGCTGAACGACGTGCCCGCACTGGGAGTCGTCGCCGCGTCGCTCGTCATCGCCACCGTCCTGTACGCACCGTTCGCTGCACTGCGCTGGCCGTCGTCGATGCCGTCGTCGCACGTGGTCGAGTCCGTGGTCGGTCTGGCGGTCGTCTGCACCGCGCTCGCGTTCCTCGTCTTCTTCGCGTTGATCGCCGAGGTAGGGCCGGTCCGAGCGACCGTGATCACCTACGTCAACCCGGCGGTGGCGGCGGTGCTCGGCGTGACGATCCTGAGCGAGCACCTGAGCGCGGGAATGCTGGTCGGTTTCGCCCTCATCCTCGCCGGCTGCGTGCTCGCGACCGGCAGGGGGCCGGAGCCGCTCGCCGAATCCTGAGGGATGCGCAAACTCGGGCTGGGGGTCGTTGTCGCCCTGCTGGCGGCGCCGCTTCCGGCTGCGGCGCGAACCGGCGCGAAGCCGGTCGTCCGGGTGCTCCACACCGGCGCCTCCGGACGGATCAGCGGCACCGCGCAGTACTTCAGCTACGGCGTCGTCCTGCGCAACGCATCGGCGACGAAGGATGCGTTCGGCGTGAAGGTGCGGGTGTTCGTCCTCGGCGACGCCGGTCTCGTCGGCGTGTACCTGACGACGATCCCGTTCATCCCGGCCGGGTCGACGTTCTACCTCGGGAACGAGCCGGCGTCGATGAGCACGGTCCAGCGCGCGACGGGCGTGCGCGCCGTGATCGCCGTCGGAGGGACGGGCGCCGCCTCGGGCTCGCTGCCACCGGCGACCGCGTCGCCGCCGACGCATGGTCGGATCCACGGGACGGTGCGGAACCACTACAAGCGCGGCATCGTCACCGGCGGAACGAAGCTCTATGCCGTCTACTACGACGGCGCGGGACGGGTGATCGGCGGCGACCGCCTGAAAGGCCTCGCGTTCTCGACGGCGACGATCGAGCCGAAGAAGTCAGCCGCGTTCTCGGCCACGATCGGCCCTGCGGTGGCGGCGTCGCGGATCGCGCGGGTGGCGGTGTCGGTCTCACCGATGCTCTCGAAGTCATAGAAGAACCGGTTCGGCTCTGGTAGAACCGGGCGATGCGGCGCGTCGTCACGGTCAACTGCCTCGCCCTCATCCTGGTCCTCATCGCCGTCGCGGTCGCGGCGCCGTCAATCGAGCGGGCGCGGAAGAGCCTGCCGCTGCCGTTCCACACCCGCGTCACGCTCACCGGCCAGACCCTGGGCTCCCGGCCCGGGCAGCACGTGCGGGGTCACGTCTTCGCGACCGCGCGCTGGAACGACGGCGCCCGCTACGTGGTGGCGACGCCGCTCACCGACCCATCCGGGCGCTGGCGCGTGACGTTCCACCCGTCGCATCGCGGCCTCTACACGCTGCGAATCCTGACGCCCGACGCCGGGCTGTTCCAGTACGCCTTCACCGTCCACTAGCGACGACCGCCTTCGGCGTGACGACGGAGGCGAAAACCCCGTTGGTCCTAACCTCGACGTCGCCCCGCAGGAACCGCCTACCCCAACGGAGGCCGGTGAAATCGTTCGAACAGGGGCGACAGGACTCGAACCTGCAACCCCCGGTTTTGGAGACCGGTGCGCTACCAATTGCGCCACGCCCCTCGGTTGCGGAGCGGATTGTATCGGTGCCTTCCGACCGCGAAGTAGGCTCGCGCCGTGCCGATGGCGATCCTGTTCTCGGTCATCACCCTCGGATTTGCGGCCATCGCCGTGTGGAGCGCAGAGGCTTCACGGTGGCCGATCGCGGCCGCCGCG
>DASXDB010000153.1:0-1525 GCA_036490895.1 Gaiellaceae bacterium | reverse complement strand
GACCCCTTCGGCGCGCACAGCCATTTGTGGCAATTGCCCGCGTACACGTCTGCGCCGAGCTCGTCGAGCCGAAGCTCGATCTGCCCCGGCGCATGCGCACCGTCCACGACGAGCAACGCACCCGAGGCGCGTGTGCTTTCGACGAGCGGAGCGAGGTCGTTGACGCGTCCCGTCGACCACTCGATGTGCGAGCAGAAGACGACCCGCGTCTGCGGACCCGGGTCGAGCTCGTCGAACGGGCGGCGCGCGACGGCTGCGCCTGTGCGCCGGCGGACGAACTCCCACAGACGCTCCATCCCGCCGTACTCCGCGTCGCCGAGCAGCACCTCGTCGCTCGGGCCGAGCGCGAGCGAGCGCACGACGGCGTTCAGGCCCGTGGTCGCGTTCGGCATGAACGCGAGGTTCTCGGGCGCCGCCCCGACGAAGGCCGACAGCATCCGGCGAGCCTCGTCGAGCCGGCCGGGGAGCCCCCGTTCGAGCGCGAGAAACGCGACGGGCTGGCGCTCGAGCTCGCGCTGCGACTGCTGGTACGCCTCGAACACGGGTCGCGGGCAGGCGCCGAACGAGCCGTGATTCAGGTAGACGACCGCCGGGTCGAGGAGGAACGAATCCTTCACAGCTCTTAATCCTCATTCAACCGTGATTCTTAGGTGCAGGGGCTATAACGGGCCGTGGTGGGACGTTCCCGCTTCCTCTCCCTCAGGGCCGTCGAGCTCTTGGTCGTCGCACTGGTCGGCGCCGGCCTCGCGCTCGGCGGCTCCGCGCTGCTCGGTCAGCTCGGTCAGCACACGACGATCCAGCAGGTGATGCCGGCCGCGCAGCCGAGCACGGCGACCGTGCAGAGCTCCGGGAAGGGGCTCACGCCGGAGGCGATCTACCGGCAGGACGGCCCCGGGGTCGTGCAGATCACCGCGACGAGCGTCACGCAATCGTCGCCCGATCCGTTCGGCTTCCTCCCGTCGACCCCGCAGACGTCGAAGTCGCTCGGCTCCGGATTCGTGCTCGATCGTGCCGGCCACATCGTCACGAACTTCCATGTGATCCAGGGAGCGCAGAAGGTGCAGGTGTCCTTCTCGGGCCAGGATCAGCTGCCGGCCACCGTCGTCGGGAAGGATCGCTCGACCGACCTCGCCGTGCTGAAGATCGACGCGCATTCGCGGGCGCTGACGCCGCTGCCGCTCGGCGACTCCGATATCGCCCGCGTCGGCGACCCCGTCTACGCGATCGGCAATCCATTCGGTCTCACCCGCACGCTCACGACCGGTGTCGTCAGCGCGGTGCAGCGCCAGATCTTCGCGCCGAACGGCGTGCCGATCGACAGCGCGATCCAGACCGACGCCGCGATCAACCACGGCAACTCGGGCGGGCCGTTGATCGACGCGGGCGGCCGCGTGATCGGCGTCACCTCGCAGATCCAGACCGGCAGCGCCCAGAACCAGGGCAACGTCGGCATCGGCTTCGCGATCCCCGTCAACACCGTGCGCGACATCGCGGGGCAGATCATCGCGAACGGCAAGGCGCAGCA
>DASXDB010000152.1:0-9262 GCA_036490895.1 Gaiellaceae bacterium | reverse complement strand
GACCCGTGCTCCGCGATTCTGGGTGACCCAGAGCGTCGCCGTCCCGTGCTCGCGCCCACTCCCGCCGCAGCCGGCGAGGACGAGCGCGAGCAGCAGGACGGCCGGCAGTCTCACGCCACGGCGTTCGAGCGGATCGCGCCGCTCGCGGTCGCGCGGATCAACAACCCGGCGTGCTTCCCGGGACAGAAGTTGGCGCCGTACATCGCGGAGACCGTCTTCTTCGAGCCGATGTGCCACTGCACGCCGGCGAGAGTCGCCACCGCCTTCCCGCCGTCGTCGTACGCGGTCGCCGTGTAGCAGCCCTTCTTCGCCGCCGCCTTCACGCTCAGGGTCGGCGGACCGCCGGTGGGACCGAACGTGGCGTAGTACCAGAGCACGCGGTCGCCGTCCTTCAGCTGCACCTTGTCCGCGCCGACCGGCGGCGAGGCATCGTCCACCTTGAACACCCAACCGCTGGACGCATCGCCGCCGTACAGTCCGACCTGGTCGACGTACGGGCCGAAGCTCGTGGTGGTTACGTGGTAGTAGAACTCGCCCAGGAGCGATGCCTGCTGGAGTGCCTCCATCGCCGTCGAGGCGGTCACGGTGACCTCTGTGGGACCGTAGAGCGTGCGCGTCTTGCCCTCGACGCGCACCTTCACGGTCGCGGCGTACGCCGTGGCGGGCAGGACGAACACGAGAAGAACGAGCAGTGTGAGCCGTTTGGCCACGAATCCTCCTTCCGCGAGGGGTTCGGGTTTCGGGCGGCGGCAGGTCTTCTGACTCGAGGCTCCCCCTCCGCCGCCTTCCCAGGCCGTAGGCCCAGTGGCGTGTGGCGGAGGGCGTCTCCTCTCACAGCGGCGGGACCGTCCCGGACTTGCACCGGGTTCCCTCGCCGTTCGCCCGTATGAGTGTCCGACGACTATAACTTCGCGCGTGGAGCACGGAGAGGTCACAGACCGTCAGCTCGAAGCCCTGCTCGCCCGACTCGACCGGGTCGTCGAGGAGCTCGCCCGACTGAATGCGCGCGAGGAGCGGCGCGAGGAGCTGACCATCATCGCCCACGAGCTGCGGAACCTGAACGAGTCGCTGCAGGCGATCACGTACGCCGCGCTCGGCACGCAGGGCCCGCAGGTTCGCCGGCGCCGGGCCGGCTAGAGACCTCTAACGGCCGGGCAATGCGTAGACGTCGAGCACGCCGGTCGTGACGTGGTCGTTCGCGTTGCCCTCCGCGACCGCGACCCGCCCGTCGGCCACGATCGGGCTCTGCCAGTGCACGTCCCCGGAAGGGAGCTGCGCCACATTGCGGCCGCTCGTCGAGACGTAGACATTGACGACTCCGCCGCCCGCGACATACAGGAGGTTCCCGACCACGACCGGCGACGTGCCGCCGACCCCGTTCGACCACACCGTGTGAAGACGCCGGCTCTCGAGGCGCAGCGCCTCCGTTCCCGCCGACGTCGACAGAAACACCCAGGTGCCCTTCCACACGGCCGGCTCGCTGAACATGTCCTGGCCGCCCGGCAAGGCCAGGGTCTGCAGCTCGCCGCCGGTCTTGGGGCCGGGAGCAGGCAGGTGGTGCAGGTCGAGGAGACGCAGCTTCCCGTCCTTGCCGCCCTGAACGGCGAGCCCACCGCTCAGGAACGCCGGGCTCGTCGAGCCGAGATCCAGGTCGGACGTGTTCAGGTTCTCGTAATCGGCCGGCGTCCAGTGGCGCAACAGCCGCGACGCGTCCGACGAGAGCACGAGGACGCTGTCACCCCAGTCCGTGCGTCCGTCGAACGGCGCGTTGCCCGTCGCGATGACGAGCGTCCCGTTCGCCGGGTCGACCGCGGCGCCGTTCCGCGACCAGATCGCGGAGTCGCTGGACCTGCACGTCCGCGGGACGATCAGCGAGTGCCGGTCGGAGCAGAGCGAGTTCCAGACGTGCGCGATCGACCCGGTCGCTTCGGACATCGTCACGACATGCCCCTGGTACGGCGGCGCATCCCCGATGTAGCCGCCGGTGGTGGCGATCACGCGGCCGCGGTACACGTTGAGCGACGAGGTGATCTTCTCGTGCGTCGGGTCCAAGGTGATGCGCGTCGTCCACAGGACGTGCCCGTCCGACAGCCGTAGCTTGCGGATCCGGCCGTCGGGCGCCGCGCCGTAGACGGCGGTGCGGTCGCTCGAGAGCGCCGGCGTCGCGTTCGTGATCTGCGCCGTTCCGGCGAGGCGCGCATACGTGGACGGCGTGAAGCGCCAGAGGATGCGTCCAGTGCTCGCATCGATCGCCTCGGTCTTTCCGTACGTCGTCGTGACGACGAACGCGTCGTGTCCGCGCACGCCCTTCGCCACGTAGATCGGGGACGAGTCGACGGTGCCGCCGGTTTGCACCCGTTTATGGCGCAGGTGCGACACGTTGGCGGCGGTGATCGTGGCGTCGGGCGACGCGTTGTGCCGCGCCGCGTCGTACCCGTACACCGACCAGTCGTGGCTTCCAGGGTTGTCGGCGGACGACGCGGTGCCGACGATGGCCGCGGCCGCAACCATGACCGCGAGCAGCCTCACGCGACGAGCCGGAAGAAGTCGCCGGAGTTCACGGACATGAGGTACAGCTCCCCGTCCGATCCCTGCGCGAACGACGACAGGCCGCCGAGGGTGAACGGCTCCCGGCGCACGCTCGTCGCCTTGCCGCCCACGAGCTTCACGCTCCACACGAGACCCGAGCAATAGTCGCCGTAGAAGTACCGGCCGACCGCAGTCGGGATCTTCGTGCCGCGGTAGACGTAGCCGCCGGTGACAGAGCAGCCGTCGTCATGGGGGTATTCGACCACCGGGGCGTGGTACACGCCCCGGATGAGCAGCTTGGTGATCCCGTCGTAGACGTGGTTACCCTCCAAATGGTTCCACCCGAAGTTCGCGATCGTCTGCGTCCCGTGCTTCAGGTAGTCGACCTCCTCCCAGGCGTCCTGCCCGACGTCGCCGATGTAGAGGTCACCGGTCTTCTTGTCGAAGCTGAAGCGCCACGGGTTCCGCAGGCCGTAGGCGACGAGCGTCCAGCGCGGGCTCTTGGCGTTGATGTTCAGACGCATGATCTTGGCGAACGGCCGCGCGAGGCTCTGGCCGTTCCCGCCCGGGTCGCCGGCGCCGCCGCCGTCGCCGTTCCCCCAGTAGAGCCGTCCGTCCGGCCCGAACTGCAACTGCCCGCCGTTGTGGTTCGGCGCGAAGTCCTTCACGAAGAGGCGCTGCTTCGCCGACGACGGGATCGCGCGCGTGCCGTTCGAGCGGTACTCGACGACGTGCGTGTCGCCGTTCTTGTCTGTGTAATCGACGAAGAAGCGGTGCGACTTCTGGTACGCCGCGTCGAACGCCACCGACAGCAGTCCCTGCTCACCCCCGCTCAGGACCAGCGAGCGGATGTCCAGGAACGGTGTCGCGCGGATCGTCGTACCCGAGAGAACACGGATCACGCCCGCCTGCTCGACGACGTACAGGTTGGCCGGCTCGCCCGGCGCGACGGTCGCGTAGAGCGGAGCGTTGAAGTGCGCGACGAGTGCGAGGTGGAGCGCGTCGCTCCGCGCGGAGGCGCCGGTCGTGAGCAGCAGGAACGCGAGGACGCCGAAAAGCGCGACCTTCACTGCGCCGCGAGGTCGTGGGAACGCACCCACGGACCGGGTGGCGTGAGCAGTGACTCCGCATGCAGGTAGGCGAGGCCGGCGAGCGGCAGGTCGGCCCAGCGCTCGAAGCAGAAGTAGCGGCGGCGCCAGTCCGGGAAGAACTTGCGGTTGAAGCTGTGGAGGCGCTCGAGCTGGAACAGGCGGTCGCCCTTGAGCAGCACCCAGCGGAGTGAGCGCGTGACCTGGCTCGCCTCCTCACCGGAGCGCATGAAGTCCGCGAAGACGGCGAAGTTGAGCGAGACCTCCGTGACCGCGTGCTTCCGCGCCCATGCGACCGTCTCGGTGATCAAGAACTCCATCAGCCCGTTCGGGGTGTCCCCGCGGCGGCGCATCGAGGCGAGCGAGTAGCCCTCGCTCGCCGGCGACGGCACGAGTTGCAGGAATCCGCCGACCCGGCCGTCGGGTGCGACCGCGACCGCGAGAACGGTGTCGGGATAGATGAACAGCGCGTCCATCGCCATCGTGAAGCCGCGCTCCGGCCAGTTGCCACGCCACTCTTCCGACACCGAGCGCACCTGCCTGCGCAGCGCGTCGTCGGCATCCGCGGTCGACAGGACCTCGACGCGGTACCCGGTCTTTTCGAGCCTCGAGACCGATTGGCGGACCTTCCGGATCGCGCGGCCTTCGAGCGAGAACGTCGCGGGCCGGATGACCGCTTCGTCGCCGAGGTACATCGACTTGAACCCGACCGACGCGTAATCCTCGAGGGCCTCGTTCGCGGCGCCGGCCACCGCGACGCGCCAGCCCTTCGCGTGCGCGACCCGGACGAACTCGCGCACGAGCTCCCTGCGCTCCGAGACGTCGCCGATCGGGTCGCCGGCGACGAGCGCTGTTCCGCCGACGACGCGGTAGGCGAGGAACGAGCGGCCGCTGGGCGAGAAGAAGTAGCTCTTGTCGCGGCGCAACGCAAAGTACGCGAGGCTGTCGGTTCCGTGCTCATGCACGAGCTCCGCCGCACGCTCGCGCTCCTCGCCGACGGCCGGCAACATGCTCTGCGGCCGCAACCAGAGCCAGAGCGCGCGGAAGCCGAGCGCGCCGACGAGCAGCGCGAGCGCCACCTCGATGCGCCGTGAATAGGCGTCGGTGTCGTAGAGCCCGACGAGGAGGACCGGCACGGCGACGGCGAGCGCGGCCGCCACCTGCAGCAGCGGGACCAGGGTCGCCGGGTCCCCCGGCGCGACGAAGTGGCGGCGTGAGCGGAGCAGCGCGACGAGGAGCAGGATGTGCACGGTCGCTTCCTCGACGTCGAGGCCCTTCGCAAGGTGCGCGATCGCCGACGCGATCACGAGTACGACGGCGAGCGTCCAGGCGCGCGTCTTTCGCCGGGCGAGGCCGCGCGACAGGAAGATCATCGCGAGCCCCAGGGCCAGTGCGACCGTGCGTGCAGCCTCGGGGACGCCGGGCGGCAGCACACCGTCGATGAGGCGAGTCCGGTCGGCGAACTCAGGCGTGAGCGCCGAGACGATCGACATCACGCCCGCCAGCGTGGCGGCCCACGCCAGGGCGACTGGGGTGGCCGGGCGACGCACCGGTCACACGGTAGCTGGCCCCGATGTCAGACGTTGATCAGAGGAGCGCCCGGCGGAGCTCGTCTTCCTTGCCCGGTTCGAGGATCGCGAGCACCTGGTCTCCGACCTCGAGCTGGGTCTCCTCGTCCGGGATCTCGGCTTTGCCCGCGCGGACGACGGAGATCAGCCGGGCGCCGTCCGGAAGCATCAGCGCCCGGACGCGCTTGCCCTGGCAGTTCGCGCCCTTGTCCACGGTCACCTCGACGATCTCGAGGTTCTCCTTGCGCAGCTCGAGCAGCTGCACGAGCCCGTGCTCGGGGACCTCGTGCTCGATCAGGCCCATGATCGCGCCCGTTGCCGAGACGGTCGGCGATATGCCGAGCAGGTCGAAGTACGCCTGGTTCCGCGGGTCGTTGATCCGCGCGATCACGTTGCCGACGCCGTAGCGCTCGCGGGCGAGCTGGCAGATGACGATGTTGTCCTCGTCGTCGCCGGTCGCGGCGACGAGGAGGTCGGGCGGCCGTGTGATCCCGGCGCGCTCGAGCACGAACAGCTCGGTCGCGTCACCGCGGATCACCTGGTGCTCGAATTCCGCCTCGAGCTTGTCGAAGCGGTACGGCTTTTGCTCGATCAGCGTCACCTCGTGCCCGGCGCGCAGCAGTGAACGGATCAGGTTCGCTCCGACTTTGCCGCCGCCTGCGATCAACACGTACATCAGACGACCGCGTCTTCCTCGGCGCGGCGGACCGCGGAGACGAGCGTCTCGATCGCCGACGACGTCGGACAGACGATGCTCAGCCCTTTCGTCGCGTAGAACTGCGCGCGCGCCGGATCGAGCACGCGGACGATCACGGTCGGAACCTCGAAGTGCTTCTGGGCCGCCTGCGCGATCACGAGGTTCGTGTTGTCGCCGTCGGTGGTCACGACGACGGCATCCGCCTCTTCGATCCCCGCCTCGCGGAGGAGCGTCAGATCCATGCCGTGGCCCACCACGAAGCCGCCGATCCAGCTCTCGCCGAGCCGCCCGAGCGCGTCCTCGTTCTCGTCCAGGACGGTGACGTCCCAGCCCGACGCGAGCAGCTGTTGCGCGACGGCCGATCCGACCCGGCCGCATCCGACGACGATCGCTTTCACAGCGGCGCAGCGTACCGGTGTCTGACACCTTGAAGAGGTGTCAGACACCTCTAGGTCGCTGCGAGCTCCTCGTCCATCACCGACTGCGGGAAGGCGACGATCAGCACCTCGCACGGCGCTCGGCGGAGGACGAAGTCGACCGTCGGCGAGAAGAACCGCGACTGGCGCCGCCAGCGCGGGGCCGAGCCGAGGACGATCAGGTCGGCACCAACCTCCTCGGCGTGGGAGACGATCGCATGGCCGATCGCCCGGGCGCGGACGGTCGTCCCCTCCACCGTGACCCCGAAGTCCGCGCCGAGCAGCTTGGCTTCGGCGAGCGACGCCTCGGCTCGTTCGTCCTGTTCGAGCAGCGGTGCGTCCAGCGGCAGCTCGAGCGGGACGCGGATCACATGGAGCGCCTGGACCTGCGCCCCATGCTCGGACGCGAGCTTCACAGCCGTGGCGAGCATCTCCTCACCGATCACGCCGAGCTTCATCGGGACGAGGATTCGCTTGAACTGCGCGACCGGTGCGATATGGCGCTCGTCGGGAGCCTCGACCCGCTCGAGCAGCCCTTCGCCGCGGGACAACCGGACGCTGACGAAGATCACGAGCCCGGCGAGCAGCCACAGCGGGCCCGCGTACCGCGCCGCCGGATGAGTCGCCATCGCGACGACCCACACTGCGAACGTCGCCGCTGCACCGACGATCGCAGGCAGCGGGATGTCACTCCCTCGGATCGTCACCGAGAACGGCGCCCGATACGGGCGTGACAGCTCGGGCTCGTCGACCCGCAGCTTGATCACCGCCAGCTGCGCTGCCGTGAACGCCAGCAGAACGCCGAATGAGTAGAGGCTCGCGAGAAAGGCAACGTCGTCGCTCTTCACGGACGCGGCTCCGATCACGAACGCCGACGAGACGACTGCGGCCGCGAAGATCGCGTACGGCGACACATGCGATCGGCGGCTCAGCCGCCCGAACGATCGCGGCAGCTGGCCGTGCTCCCCAAGCGAGTACGCGAGCCGCGAGAACCCGGAGACCGACGTCGTCACGGCAGCGAGCAGGATCAGCGCGCCGGTGATGCCGACGTAGAATCGGAGCACGCCGCCGAGGTCCCAAGGGAGCTTGTGGTCGATGCGGTCTGCGACACCGAGCAGCGGCGCGTTCACCCACTTCGTGCCCAGCTCGGTCTTCGGCCCCGGGAATGCGGAGAGCGCGACGACCGCGATCGCCGCGTACACGGTCACGACAGTCGCGATCGCGCCGAACACGGAGCGCGGCAGATCGACGCCGGGGCGCCTCGCTTCCTCGGCGAGGTTGGCGACAGTCTCGAGACCCGTGAACGCGAGCATGGCGAGCGGCAGCGCGAACGCGAGATCGTGCCAGGACGGGTTCGAGCCGAGCGACGTTCCGTGCGTGAGGGCGTGCGGCGAGAAGACGAGCACGAGCCCGAGCACGACGAGCAGGAGCTGCGTCAGCAGGTCGAGCGCAGGCACGACGATGCCGAGCCCGTAGAGCGACGGCCGGCGCACCATACGCACGAGCGCGACGACCGCGATCACGCCGACCGCGACGACGATGTCCCAGGGAGAGCGGTCGAGCGTCTTCACCTGGAGCGCACCGGCCAGGTAGTGCGGCAGGAACAGCGCCGACAGCGCGATCACGATCAGGTAGTCGAGGAAGAGCGACCAGCCGGTCATGAACCCGAACAGGTCGTTCGTCGCGCGCCGGACGAAGGTCGCCGCGCCGCCGGTCTCGGGAAGCGCTGCCGTTCCTTCGGCGTACGACAGCGAGACGATGAGGAACAGCGCGCCGACGCCGAGCAGCACGAGGGGCGTAAAGCCGAGCGCGTTGGCGGCCAGGACTCCGAGCGCGAAATAGATCGACGACGCGATCTCGCCGTACGCGATCGAGTAGAGCACGCGCGCGTCGAGCTCGCGCTTGAGCCCCGGCAGCTTGCGGGCCACTAGGTCGCCCTCCGGCGGAGCAGCCACAGGCGGCCGGCGCCGGCGGCGACGAACAGCACGCCGAGCACGAGTCCGACGCCGCCGCCGTGCCAGGCCGTGACGACGAACATGACGACGCCGAGCGCCACGAGCAATGAGGCGGAGATCGTCGTGAGCGTCCGGTACATCACGCCGCGCGCTTCCCGGCTGCGACCATGACGCGTGACGGCGCATTCTTCAGGACGTAGTCGACCGTGTGCCCGAAGATCGTGCGGTGTCGCCCACGCGGCGCGCCGAGCACGATGATCTCCGTGTTACGGCGCTCCGCTTCGTCGACGATCGCCCGTCCTGCCTTGCGAGCACGGACGACGCGCTCGACGGTGCGCACCCCGTACGTCTCTGCGGTCGCGCGCAGCTCGTCCAACAGTTGATACGCGTCGTCGAGTTGCTCCGCCAGGTCGGCGTCGAGCGGCAGCTCGAGTGGGACGACGATCACGCGCAGCAACACGATACGACCTGCACGCTCGGTCGCGAGCCGCGCCGCCAGCTCGACCGCCTCGTGCGACTCCTGACCGGCGACCACCGGGACGAGAATCGAGCGGTACTCGAGCGCGAGCGCGGCGCCGAGGGGGACCGGTGCGCGTGCGGTCACGCGGAGTGGAACGCGGAGCCGGCGGCGATAGAGCGGATAGAAGACGAATCCGGCCGCGAGCCACGCCAGGCCGGCATAGCGAGGACCCGGCTTCTCGATCACGACGAAGAGCCACGCGAGGCCCGTGCCGATTCCGCCGAGGATCGCGAACAGCGGCCAGTCGACGCCGCGGAAGCGGAAGCTCGGCCGGGCGCGCCACTCCAGCTCCTCGTTCCCGCCGCCCTTTACGCGCAGCGCGATCACGGCCGCGTGCGCGATCGTGAAGGAGAGCATCGCGCCGAACGCGTACATGTTCCCGAGGAAGTCGACCTGACCGGCGAGCAGGAAGAGCGTCGGCCCGATGCCTGCGAAGACGATCAAGGCGAGCCACGGCGTCTTCAGCTTCGGATGCAGGCGGCGGAAGAC
>DASXDB010000151.1:0-3515 GCA_036490895.1 Gaiellaceae bacterium | reverse complement strand
AACGAGCTGACGCTCTCCCGCAACGCCGTGATCGCAGCCGAGACGCGGGCCGTCCTCGACCTGAACCACGACTGGATGCTCAAGCAGATGGCTGCGTCCCGCAAGAAGGCCTCCGACAAGAAGCCGCCGTCGATCGTCCGCGCGCGGCGCACTCCGAAACCGAAGGCGGCGTGAAGGAGGCGGCTCACACCTAGCGGCGGTTGGTTGTCAGAGCGGGGGAAGAACCGGGCGGCAGGATCGCCCTCGTGGCTCAGTCATTGCCCGAAAGGCGGTTCTCGAATGTCCACGCTTTGGCGCTTGCTCGGCGCACTCGCGGGAGGTGTCGCGGGTGTCGCTCTCGGAATCGGAATTGCAAAGGCCTTCGAGTCGCGTGTGCTCTGGGTCGCGCTCGCAGCCGCCGGCCTGGTCGTCGTCTGCGTGGTTCTCTACCTCGTCGCGCGCACGCAGCGGGCGGCCGGATCGACGTGGGGCGAGTTCATGCCCGGACTGCTGCTCGGGTTCAACACCGGCATCAACGGCGCGTTGATCGCGTCGATCGTCGGTCCGGTCGGGATCGTCGTGTGCATCGTTCCGGCGCTCGCGGTGGTCGCGCCGCTCGCGCGCACCGGCGTCTACCAGTTCTTCCTCGGGTGGTTCAACCTGGTCATGCCGATGTCGTGGGTCGTCATCGCGCTCGGCCTGCTGTTCGTGCTCGCGAGCGGCCTGCTCGCGCTCGTGAACCTGATCTTCAAGTCGGAGTTCCTGAAGATCGAGAAGCTGACGATGGACCCGGGCACGGGCACGACGTATCTCGTCGGAGGCCTCGCCGGCAACGGGAACCTCAGCCCGAACTCGACCGGGTTCAACATGGGCAGCTTCGCGTTCCTGAAGAGCGGCCAGGACAGCGCGTATCTCGAACAGCACGAGGCGGGGCATACGCTCAACCTCGGCGTCTGGGGCTTCGTCGTCCACTTCATCGGCGCCCTCGACGAGAACGTGTTCGGCGGCGGGAACGGCGCCTACACAGAGTTGTTCGCCGAGAGCCACGTGCCGCAGTCCAGCCGGCAGGGACCGATCTTCCCGATGTGGTGCGACCCCGTCGGCGAGTCCGCGACCGCGTTCGCAGCACACCCGGTGGGCACGTGATCGCCGAGCTCGACCGGCAGTTGACCGACTGGGTCGGCGAGGTGCTCCCGGGCACGACGGTCGCGCTCGAGGGCCCGTCGGCCGGAACGACTGCCGATGTCGGCCTGTATCTCTTCGAGATCGCCCACCTGCCGCCCGCGCGCGGAGAGCGGCGCCCGCCGCTGCAGGTGGAGCTCGGCTACCTGGTGACGACCGGCGGCGCCGACGTGAGCAGCGCGCACGATCGGCTCGGGGCGCTGCTGTTCGCGGCGCTCCAACACCCCGACTACGACGTCCGGTTCCCGGGAGACATGGCCGCCTACTGGGCCGCCGCCGGCGTCGCACCGCAGCCGAGCTTCGTGCTCGCCGTGCCGCTTCGGCAAGAGGTCAGCGTGCTGGCGGCGCCGCCGGTCACCTCGGCGCTGCGCGTGCAGAGTGTCGGCTCACAGTCGCTCGTCGGCGTCGTCGTCGGTCCCGGCGATGTGTCGATCGCCGACGCGATGGTCGAGGTTCCGTCGCTCGCACTCGCCACACGCACCGACCCTCGCGGACGCTTTCGCTTCAGTGCGGTGCCGGTCGGCGCGGCTGCGCTGCAGATCCGCGTCCGCGCGAAGTCGCAGGAGTTTCCGTTCACCGTCGACAGCTCGGCGCCGCAGCCCGTGACGCTGAAGCTCGACCTAGCAAAGGGATGACATGTCTTCGCTGAGCTACCACACTCCGGGCGTCTACGTCGCCGAGATCCCGGCCGGCCCGCGTCCTATCCAGGCGGTCGGAACGAGCACGGCGGTGTTCATCGGCGAGGCGCCGCTCGACAGCGCCCTGGTCAACCAGGCGCGGGCGGTGAACAACTGGTCGGAGTTTCTCAGGCAGTACACGCCCGACCGCAACCGCAAGAGCACGCTGCTCTCGAACGCGGTCTACGGGTTCTTCGACAACGGCGGGACGCGCTGCTTCGTCGTCAACACCGGCGGTGAGGCGGGGCTCGTCGACGCGCTCGCCGCGGCGGCTGTGGAGGACGAGATCGCGATCGTCGTCGCTCCCGGCCTCACGGATCCGGCGAGCCACGACGCGATCCTGAGCCACTGCGAGCTGCTCGAGGACCGGGTCGCGATCCTCGACACGCCGGAGGAGGTCGACGACATCGAGTTGCTGACACAGGTCGAGACCGTCCCGGTGCCGCCGCCGAAGAAGAAGAGCGGCGGCGGCGGCGACGCTCCCCCGGCTGCAGCTGCGGCCGACGACGGCCCGCAGCCCGGCGGACTGCGCCCGCGCCAGTCGGACCGTGGCTTCGGCGCCGTCTACTTCCCGTGGATCACGGTCATGGACCCGATGGAGGACACGCTCGTCAACGTGCCGCCGTCGGGTCACATGGCCGGCATCTGGGCCCGCACCGACGCGACGCGCGGCGTCCACAAGGCGCCTGCGAACGAGAGCGTCAGCGGTGCGCTCAACCTGACGTACCGGCTCACGCGCGACGAGCAGGGCGTGTTGAACGACGTCGGCGTGAACTGCCTGCGCCTCTTCGCCACCGAGGGGATTCGCGTGTGGGGTGCGCGCACGCTGGCGGACGCGGCGAGCGAGTGGCGGTACCTCAACGTTCGCCGGCTCTTCAACATGATCGAGGAGTCGATCGCGCAGGGCACCAACTGGATCGTCTTCGAGCCGAACGACCGCACGCTGTGGAAGCACATCCGCCGTGACGTCGGCGCCTTCCTCACCCGGGTCTGGCGCGACGGTGGGCTCATGGGGACGACCCCCGACGAGGCGTTCTTCGTCAAGTGCGACGAGGAGACCAACCCGTCCGACGTGATCGACGCCGGACAGGTCGTGGCGGTCATCGGGCTCGCGCCGGTGAAGCCCGCCGAGTTCGTCGTGTTCCAGGTCATGCAATCGGCAACCGGCACGCAGGTTTCCCCCGTCGCCGCCGGCGCCTAGAGCCACGAGGAGAGACGACCGATGCCCGAAGCCGCACAGTCCACGCAACCCGCGTCGTCCGGCGCACAGCCGGGGACGTTCATCGATCCGTACCGCGCCTACAACTTCAAGCTGCAGATCCAGGGAGTGACCGAAGGGCACTTCACGCAATGCGGCGGTCTCGAGGTCGAGGTGCAGCCGATCCGGTATCGCGAAGGCGGAGCGTCGCAGGTCGTGCACGTCATCCCCGGACCGGTGAGCTACGGCGACGTCACGCTCTCGTACGGCCTGACGTCGTCCGTCGAGCTCTGGCAATGGCTGACGAGCGCGGTGCAGGGCCGGGTCGAGAGGCGGAATGTCTCCATCCTGATGCTCGACAGCACCGGGGCGACCGAGGTCATGCGCTGGGACCTCACGAACGCGTGGCCGACACGCTGGCGCGGCGCCCCGCTCGACGCGCTCAACCGGGAGATCGCGATCGAGTCGTTGACGCTCGT
>DASXDB010000150.1:0-6494 GCA_036490895.1 Gaiellaceae bacterium | reverse complement strand
GCGGACGATCGACGGCGGCTTCTTGTCGGAGGCCTTCTTGCGGGACGCAGCCATCTGCTTGAGCATCCAGTCGTGGTTCAGGTCGAGGACGGCCCGCGTCTCGGCTGCGATCACGGCGTTGCGGGAGAGCGTCAGCTCGTTGTCCTGCTGTTGCTCGCCGGACAGTGACCAGTTGGTGCTCCCCTTGACCGTGTAGACGCCGTCGACGATCAGGATCTTCAGGTGCGAGATGGCGTGCTTCACGTTGCTCGTGCCGATCGCGATGCTGTTCCCGAACGCGTGGTTGTGCCACTTCGCAAGCAGCTGGTGCTCGTGCGCGCCGCCGGACTGCGTCTTGTCGAGACTCATCTGCACGTAGACGTGCTCGCTCGTCAGCTTGTGGCGAATGATGTCGTCGAGCTCCTCGTCGGCGTAGCCGAACATGTTCAGGACGATCGAGTGCTGCGCGCTCGCGAGCAGGTTCTTGAGCAGGCCGTGCAGGTCGTCTCGCGGCGAGTAGAACGTTCGTAGGTCAGGTGGATAGCCGTCGAGGAAGCGACCTTCACGCTTGTACTTCGCGAGCTCGTCCCACTGAAAGATGGTCGCTGACATAACGGGGCTCGAACCTACGCAACTGCTCTCGCGACGGTCAACCCTCGATCGAGTGACCTTGATGTCAGACCCTTGACGACGTTTGCGGTGCGCGTGATGATCGCCCGCAGTTCAATCGGAACGGCGCCACGTCGAGGCTGACTGCGGTGGCGCGAACGCCGTTCACACGACATCTGCGGAACCGTTCATCGACCTGTACAGGGGAGAGAGACATGCCGCCACAGCCACCGCTGAAACTCGGCAAGCAGAAGGCCGAGCCACGCAAGACTGACTTCAAGTTCTCGGACTTCGCGGCCTCCATCCAGCTGCCGGAGACACCTTCGCGGTTCGGCCATGGGAACGCGTACACCGATTGGCACATGCTCGGGAACGACCGCTACGGCGACTGTGTGTGGGCCGGCGCGGCACACGAGCACATGCTGCTGAACAAGGTCGTGCACAGGCGCGACGTCCCGTTCACGGACGACTCCGTTCTCAGCGACTACGCGGCTGTCACCGGCTTCGACGCCAAGGATCCGAACACCGATCAGGGGACGAACGTCCACGATGCGCTGTCCTACCGGCGCAAGACGGGGATCACGGATGCGAACGGGGCCCGCCACCAGATCGGCGCGTACGTCTCTCTCGATCCGAAGAACTGGGAGCACCTGGAGCAGGCGGCGTACATCTTCGGCGCGGTCGGCATCGGCATCGAGTTCCCGGACTCGGCGATGAAGCAGTTCGCGGACGGCGAGCCGTGGGCGCCCATCAAGGGCTCGAAGATCGAAGGCGGCCACTACGTGCCCGTCGTCGGCTCGCTCCGCGCGGCGACCGAGGCGTCGGCGATCACCTGGGGCAAGCGGCAGTTCTTCACCGTCGCGTTCTACGAGCAGTACAACGACGAGGCCTGGGTCTACATCACAAACGACGCGTTGCACAGCAACGGGACGGGCCTGCACGGGTTCGACATGGAGAAGCTGAACGCGTACCTCGCCGCGCTCAAGAACTGACGTGGTCGTGACGCTGGAGGTGCCGGCCGTGGACGAGGCAGGCCTGCACCTCCATCGTCACCTCGGAGTGCGACGCGAGCGCGCGATGTTCGCAACGCTCGGGTTCGTCGTCGCCCTCGCGATCACGCGCGGGGTTACGAGCGCCTTGCACTCGGCGGGAGCCGGCACCGGCGGCGGGATCGTGATCGACGGCGTCCACATCCACCACCTCGTCGCCGGGATCGTGATCCTGCTTCTCGTCGGCTACGCGTGGCTGCTGCTTGCCGGGGTGAACGAGCAGCCGGCGCGCTGGGGCTTTCGCGTCACAGCCATCGCCTACGGCGTCGGCGCCGCGCTCGTCCTCGACGAGTTCGCGCTCTGGCTTCGGCTCAAGGACGTCTACTGGGAGCGCCAGGGGCGGGAGAGCTTCGAGGCGCTCGCGATCTTCGCCGGCCTCCTCCTGTGGGCGCTTTTGATCGCCCCGTTCGCGAATGCCGTGATCAGGCGGCTGCGCGGCCTCCCGACGCCGTCGCGGACGACCCGGGTATGAGCTCAGATCTTGTGCAGCCGCTCGTCCGCGTAGCGCACCTGATCGGGATCGAGCTCTCGAATCAGGTCGACCAGCGCGTGCTGGAGCTTGCGCAGCCGCGGGCTCGGCGTATCGCTGACCTCTGCGATGTCGTGCTCGAGTCGTCCGAGCCAGCGACCGAACGCCGCTTCGTCCCGGTCGAGAAAGCCCGCGTACCCGAGACAGTGGAGCCGCCCTCGGTCGCGTTCGATCATTCGCTCGCCGATCGCACGCTGCTCGCCGCGCCAGATCAGGAACGGCCGGCCGAGCGCCGGATCGTCCGACTGCAGCACCTCGACGACCTCCTGCTGCCGTCTTGCCACGGCCCTCGTGCGATCGGTGTCCGCGAAGCTCAGGAACTGGATCTCGCGCGTGAGGATCTCGCTCCACCCGAGGAACTGGGTCAGGACGTACAGCGTGTTCTCGACCGCGTACGTCCGCTGCGCCTCGTCGCCGTCGACGTAGTACTTGCGCAGGAACCCGAGCACGAAGATGTTGTAGATCCGCCCCTGCAGCTCGTACGCAGCAGTCGCAAGCGGTGCCTGGTAGCGCCCGAGAACGTCTTCCGCGTCGTGCCGCGCCGCGACTTCCTGCGCATGCAGCTGCCCGTACAGCGACACGCCTGCGGCGGCGATCGCGCCCACCAACGCAATGAGAGCGACGACGACTCCGGCATCCACGGGAGCGAGCGTCGCATGCCTACGCGCGTCCCGAAATCACTCGAACGGAGGAAGCACGATGAGTAGCAAGTTGCACACGGCACTCTGGACGGCGACTCTCGTGATCGCACTGCTCGGCTGGACGCCGCTCGGTCAAGCTGCAGGGTCGGCCGTCACCAAGGTGGTGCCGCTCGCCAAGGTCGCGAACTTCGCGAAGAACGCGGGGGCGCTCGACGGTCACTCCGCGTCGCCGCGCCCGCGCGCCGGACAGGTTCCCGTGCTGAACTCGCGCGGCAAGCTGCCCGCCTCGATCGGCGCGGTCGGACCGGCCGGGGCGGCGGGAGCGACCGGCGCGGCCGGAGGGCCCGGCCTGTCCGGCTATCAGCAGGTGACCGTGTCGGTTCCCTTCACCGAGAACGGCGTCGATACGACCATCAGCTGTCCGGGCGGCAAGTCCGTGCTCGGCGGCGGCTACAACCTCAACCGGGCAAACGACAACCTGACGGTGTTCGATTCGCGCCCGGCGACCGCGACCGACTGGCGGATCCGCATCAGGAACACCACGCAAGGCACGGGCACGGTGACCCTGTTCGCCATCTGCGCGACCGTCGCGCAGTAAGGGCCGCATGCCGCCCGACGATCGCCATTACGCCCTCGTCGCGCGGTTTCTCGGCAGCGCGGAGATCGTGCCGTTCCTCGGGGCGGGCGCGAACCTCTGCGACCGGCCCGAGACGGCCTCGTGGGCGCCCGGTCGGTTCGCACCGAGCGGCGGCGAGCTCGCCCGCTCGCTCGCCGAGCAGAGCCTCTATCCGGATCGCGACCTCGACCTGCTTCGCGTGTCGCAGTACGTCGACGCCACGCTCGGCGAGCGACAGCTCTACCGGTACCTGCACTCGATCTTCGACTCGGACTACCCGCCGACGTCGCTTCATCGCCTGCTCGCGCGACTGCCGCCGCTGCTCCGCGCACGCGGCACGGGGCAGCCGCTCATCCTGACGACGAACTACGACGACCTCGTCGAGCGCGCGCTCGACGCTGCGGGCGAGTCGTTCGACGTCGTCTGGTACGAGGCGAAGCGCGGCCCGCAGCAGGGCCGCTTCGTGCACCGCTCGCCGAGCGGCGACGTCACCGCGATCGAACGACCGAACAAGTACACGGGCCTCGATCTCTCGAGCCGGAGCGTGATCCTGAAGTTGCACGGAGCGATCGACCGCGCGGACGAGGACCGCGACAGCTACGTGATCACCGAGGACAGCTACATCGACTACCTCGTCGGCGGCGACGTCGGGGAGCAGATCCCCGTCGCCCTCCGCGAGCGGATGGCCGACAGCCATTTCCTCTTCCTCGGCTACTCGATGCGCGACTGGAACCTACGCGTGATCCTGAACCGGCTCTGGGGCGCACAGCAGCTCGACCTGAAGTCGTGGGCGGTGCAGCGCGAGCCGGCCGACGCCGGCACGCGCGAAGTCGAGGAAGCGCTGTGGCGGGACCGCGGCGACGTCGACCTGCTGTACGTCCCGCTCGCCGAGTACGTCGCACGCCTCGAAGCCGTCCTCGCCGGATGACGGAGGCGGCGACGCCGTTCGTCGGCCTCGTCCCCTACGACGAGGCCGACGCACGCTTCTTCTTCGGGCGCGACGAGGAGAAGCGCATCGTCACCGGCAACCTGCGCGCGTCGCGGTTGACGATCGTCTACGGCTCGAGCGGGGTCGGCAAGACGTCGCTGCTGCGCGCGGGCGTGGTGAAGGACCTCCGCGCCCAGATGCCCGGCGCGTCGCCGTCGTTCGCCGTCTGTGTGTTCAGCGCCTGGCGCGACGAGCCGCTGACGGCGTTGGCGACCGACCTCCACGCTGCCGTGGGAGCCGAGCTGCCGCCATGGCAGCCCGGCGAGCCGCTCGTACCGACCCTGCGCGCGTGGACGCAGCAGGTGCGCACGCTGCTCGTCGTCCTCGACCAGTTCGAGGACTACTTCCTCTACCACGGCGACGACGCGACCGACGAGTTCGCGAGCCAGCTGGCCGCCGTCGTCAACGAGCCGAATCTCCACGTGAACGTCCTGCTGTCGATTCGGGACGATGCCTGGGCGAAGCTCGACCGCTTCGAGGGCCGCATCCCCCGCCTGTTCGCGAACTACATCCGCGTCGAGCATCTGAGTCGCGCCGCGGCACGTGAGGCGATCGAAGGACCGATCGCAGAGTGGAACCGCGGCCTTCCGGCAGACGCGCCGCGGTACCTGCTCGAGCCGGAGCTCGTCGAGGACGTGCTCGACGCGGCCGGAGCCGGCGCTCTCACCCCGCCGGCGACGCGATCGCTTCCCGAGGCAACGACCGCGCGAGGCGAGGAGATCGAGGCGCCGTTTCTTCAGCTCGTAATGCAGCGCCTCTGGCGCGCGTCGATCGCATCCGGGTCGCACGAGCTCACGCGGGCGACGCTCGCGCAGCTCGGCGGCGCGCAGCAGATCGTCGAGAAGCACCTGCTCGGCGCCCTCGACACCCTGACCGACGCCGAGCAGCTCGTCGCATCGACGCTCTTCCGCTTCCTCGTCACGCAGTCGAAGACGAAGATCGCGCACTCGGCGGCCGACCTCGCGGCGTGGACGGGCCGGCCGGAGCCGGTCGTCACGGCCGTGCTCGAGAAGCTGTGCCGCGGCGAGTCCGGGCGCCTCTTGCGGCGCGTGCCGCCCGCGAACGACGGCGACTCGATGCGGTACGAGCTCTTTCACGACGTCCTCGCCGACTCGATCGTGGAGTGGCGCCGTGGGTTCGAGGCCGAGCGGGCCGGCCGAGCGGCACTGCGGCGGCTCGTGCGCGTCGGGAGCGTTCTCCTCTCGCTCGTCGTCGTCTTCGCCGCCCTCGGCATCTGGGCGCTTCTGCAGCGCAGCGACGCCGAGCGCTCTGCGAGGTCGGCGGCGTCGGCCGCTCTTGCGACGGAGTCGACCGCGCAACTCGCCGGCCACGTCGACCGCGCGCTGCTCCTCGCCCTCGCCGCCTACACGACGCACGCGTCGGGCGACGCGGCGGATGCGATCGTCACCGGGCTCGAGAGCCCCGCCCTGGCACAGAGCGATTCGATCCTGCGCGGCGGGAGCGACGGCGTGCGCGCGGTCGCGTTCAGCCGCGACGGGCGCGTGCTGGCGTCGGCCGACTTCGACGGGACGCTCCGCCTCTGGGACCTGCCGCGTCACCGGCTGCTGCGCGAGCCGATCCGACAGTCGACCGGCGAGGTCTGGAGCGTCGCATTCGCGCCGGGCGGCCGAACGCTCGCCGTCGCAGGTGGCGACGGCACCGTCCGGCTGCGGGACACGACCACGGGCAGGCAGCTCGCCGCGACACCGCGCGGCCGCGGTGCGGTTCGGAGCGTCGCCTTCAACCCGCGCGCCAGGCTGCTTGCAAGTGCAGGCGACGACGGCGTCGTCTGGCTGCGCAATCCGCGCACGCTCGCACCGGTCGGCACGCCGCTTCGCGACGACGCCGGGCGAATCATCTCGGTCGCCTTCAGCCCCGACGGGCGGACGCTCGCCGCGGCGGGCTTCGACCAGACCGTGCGCCTGTGGGACGTGCACACGCGCGCGCTGCGCGCCCGGCTCCACTACGCGGGCCGCGGCCCGGTGCTGAGCCTGGCATTCGATCGCGGCGGCGGGACGCTCGCCGCGTCGTCCCAGGACGGGACCGTGCGGCTGATCGACACGCGACGGCGGCGCCTCGTCGG
>DASXDB010000149.1:0-7892 GCA_036490895.1 Gaiellaceae bacterium | reverse complement strand
GGTCGACGGCATCCGCCTGATCGCGGTCGACGTCGGCAACCCGCACGCCGTCGTCGAAGGCGATCCCGACGATCTGCCGCGGATCGGCTCGAGGCTCGAGGTGCACCCGCGGTTCCCGCAGCGGACGAACGTCCAGGTCGCACGGCGGCTCGGCGACGGCGAGATCGAAGCACGCGTCTGGGAGCGCGGGGCGGGGGAGACGGCGTCTTCGGGGACGAGCGCCGTCGCGGTCGCGGCTGCGTTCGGCCTTCGGCCGGTCGTCGTCCGTTTCCCGGGTGGGCCGCTCGAGGTGCGGTTCGAGGGCCGGCGCGCGTTCCTCGCCGGGCCGGCACGGCTCGCCTAGGTTCCGATGCCGTAGTCGCGGAGCGCGTCGTTCAACGACGTCCGCAGGTCCGTGGACTCCGAGCGCTGTCCGATGATCAGCGCACACGACAGGTGATAGGTGCCGGCCGGGAACTCCTTGGGCCGCGTGCCCGGCACGACGATCGAGCGCGGGGGGACCCAGCCCCGGTGCTCGACGGGCTCGGGACCGGTCACGTCGATGATCGGCACCGAGGCGGTCAGTGTCACGTTCGGCGCGATCACCGCCTCGCGGCCTACGCGCACGCCTTCGACGACGATGCAGCGCGAGCCGAGAAACGCCCCGTCCTCGACGATCACGGGGCGCGCGCCGGGCGGCTCGAGCACGCCGCCGATGCCGACGCCGCCGGCGAGATGGACGTCCGCGCCGATCTGCGCACCCGATCCCACGGTGGCCCACGTGTCGACCATCGTGTTCGGCCCCACCCAGGCGCCGATGTTCACGTACGACGGCATCAGGACGACCCCGGGCGACAGGTACGCGCCGTAGCGCGCCGTCGCCGGCGGGACGACCCGGACGCCGAGCTCCTCGTAGCCGCCCTTCAGCGGGATCTTGTCGCGATACTCGAACGGCCCGACCTCACGCGGCTCCATCTGGCGCAGCCGGAAGTAGTCGAGGATCGCAGCCTGTACCTCGCCGTTGACGCGCCAGTCGTCGCCGTCCGGCTCGGCGACCCGAACCTCGCCGCGGTCGAGAGCCGCGATGACGGCTTCGGTGTCGCTCACAACGCCTGCTCGATGATCTTCGCGGCGCGTTCGCACTCGGCCTGTGTGGGGACGAGCGCGAAGCGCGCGTAGCCTTCGCCCGCCGGCCCGAAGAATGCACCGGGGGCGCACACGACCCCGTGCTCGAGCAGGCGCTCGGCGAACGGGATCGACAAGCCGCCGACGTCGACCCAGAGGTAGAACGTCGCCGCCGAGCCTGCAAGCCGAAGCCCTTTCGCCTCCAACGCGGGCAGCATCACGTCGCGCTTCCGCGCATACACCCCGCGAACAGCGTCGACGTGCTGTTCGTCCGACCACGCGGCGATCGACGCGCGCTGCACGAACTCCTGCGGTGCGGTGCCGACCGTCGGGCGAAACGAGCGCAGCGCGTCGCAGATCTCCTCGGGGGCACACACGAAGCCGGAGCGGTAGCCCGTCATCGACGAGCGTTTCGACAGCGTGTTGAACACGACGACGTTGGTGCGGTCCGCGAGCTGCAACGCCGAGACGGGGGGCTCCTCGAACCACAGCTCGGAATACGCCTCGTCGGAGCAGAGCAGGAAGCCGTGCTCGCGGGCTCGGGCAGCGAGCTCTTCGTAGAACGAGAGCGGTGCGACCGCGCCGGTCGGGTTGTTCGGGTAGCACGTCCAGAAGAGCGCGATCTCGTCCCACGCGTCGAACGCGTCGAGGTCGGGGAGCCAGCCGTCGCCCTCCGAGAGCGGGATCGTGACCACCGAGCCACCCGCGAACAGCGCGCCGCGCTCGTAGACCGGGTACGCGGGCTCGGGAATCGCGACGAGCTGCTTCTGGGCGAGCGCGACCTGCGCGAAGGAGAAGATCGCCTCTTTGGAGCCGAGCGTCGGCACGAGCTCCTTGGCCGGGTCCACCGTCGCGCCGAAGCGACGCTCGATCCAGCCGGCGACCGCGGTTCGCAGCTCGGGCAGCCCGGTTGCGCGTGGATACGACGACACTTCCTCGACCGAGGCCACCATCGCCTCGCGGATGAAGGCGGGCGTCGGCTCGCGCGGGTCGCCCATCCCGAAGTCGATCACGTCGATGCCGCGCGCCGTAGCGCCGGCCTTCCAGTCGTCGAGCCGTGCGAAGGGGTACTGGGCGAGCTCGGCGAGGACGGGGGAGAGCTGCATTGGCTAGACGCTACCGAGGAGGAACCGCTGGAGAGCCGTAAAGGTCCGTTCGAGCTCGCCGACCTCGACCCTCTCGTCCGCCGCGTGCGCGTAGCGCGTCCCGCCGGGACCGAGGTTGACCGCGTCGAGCCCGCGCGCGGCGAAGTCCGCGACGTTCGTCCACGCCTGCTTCGGCTCGAGCGCGAACGATCCGGCCGCGCGCAGCTCCTGCACCAGCGGCGACTGGGCGGCCACGTGCGCGGGGGGCGAGTGCGACGCGATCTCGGCCGCGGGGAACAGCTCGCGGATTCGCGCCTCCGCCGACTCGGGCGAGCGATCGGGCGCGTAGCGGAAGTTGATGTTCGCCTCGGCGCGCGCCGGGATCACGTTCGTCGCGATGCCCGCGTTGAGCTGCGTCACCGACATCACCTCGCGGAACACGAGCCCCGAGATGTCGACGTCGCGCGGCTCGGCTCTCAGCACCGGGGCGAGCCCGTCGAGCGCGAGCGCGATCGCGTTCGTCCCGAGCCACGGCCGTGCCGAGTGCGCCGCGCGGCCTTCGAAGACGACCCGTGCATTCAGGTTGCCGAGGCAGCCCAGCTGCAGCGTGTTGTCGGTCGGCTCGAGGCAGATCACGAGCTGCGCCTCGTCGACGATCTCCGTCCGCTCGAACACGCCGGGCAGGGGGTTCTCGGCCGGGCCGAGCTCTTCGCGCGGGAAGAAGAGGAACGCGACGTCGTAGGCAGTGTCGGCGTCGTACACCCAGTGCGCGAGCTCGACCATGACGGCGAGGCCGCCCTTCATGTCGCTCGCGCCGAGCCCGATCACCGCGCCGTCGTCGATCCGGCCGGGCATGTTCCCCTGTGCCGGCACCGTGTCGGTGTGCCCGGCGAGGAGCACGAGCGGCTTGCCGGAGCGCCTGGCGAAGATCAGCGACTCGCCGTCGTCGTAGACCGCGTCGAGCGGCACCGAGGCGCGCACGTAGTCGTAGAGCGCGGCTTCGTCCCGCGATTCCGACGGGATGTTCACGAGGTCGAGGGTGCGGTCGGGCAGTGCCATACTTCCACCGATGATTCCACGGATCCTGGAGCCCGAGCGCGGCT
The DNA here is from genome assembly GCA_036490895.1 of Gaiellaceae bacterium. GTDB lineage: Bacteria > Actinomycetota > Thermoleophilia > Gaiellales > Gaiellaceae > PALSA-600. The sequence continues at coordinate 4,600 of DASXDB010000149.1, read as the reverse complement.
TCGTTCTCGCCGTGCTGGGCCAGGGGGTCGACGCGGAGGACGAGCTGGCCGAAGTCCGAGAGCTCGCGCGCACCGCCGGCGTCGAGCCGGTCGGGGCGGTCGTCCAGCATCGTGCACGGCCCGCACAGCGGACCTACGTGGGCAAGGGCAAGCTCGAGGAGCTGAAGCTGCGGTTCCGCGACGCCGGGGCAGAGAGCCTGATCGTCGACGACGAGCTCGATCCCGCCCAGCAGCGGTTCCTCGAGAACGCGCTCGATACCCGCGTCATCGACCGGACGCAGCTGATCCTCGACATCTTCGCGCAACACGCGACATCCGCAGAGGGGAAGCTCCAGGTCGAGCTCGCACAGCTCGAGTACAACCTCCCTCGCATGCGCGGCATGTGGCAGCACCTCGAGCGCCTCGGCGGCGGTGTCGGGACGCGCGGGCCCGGCGAGTCGCAGCTCGAGAGCGACCGCCGCACCGCCCGCCGCCGGATCACGTTACTGCGCCGGCGTCTCAAGGAGCTCGAGAAGCAGCGTACGACGCGGCGGCGCGAACGTCAGCGCAACGAGACACCTACGATCGCGCTCGCGGGCTACACGAACGTCGGCAAGTCGACCCTCCTCAACGCGCTGACCGGCGCCGAGGTCTCGGTCGAGGATCAGCTCTTCCATACGCTCGATCCGACGACGCGCGGGTTCGACTTCGAGGGACGGCGCTACCTGGTGACCGACACCGTCGGGTTCATCAGACGGCTGCCGCACCACCTGGTCGAAGGATTCGCGTCCACGCTCGAAGAGACGCTCGTCGCCGACGTCGTGCTCCACGTCGTGGACGCATCGGCCGGCGACGACGAGCAGGACCGCCAGCGCGACGCGGTCGGCGACGTACTGCACGAGATCGGAGCGGGGGAGCTGCCGGTCGTGATCGTGCTGAACAAGATCGACCGTGTCGACCCGCTCGGCCGGCGACGGTTGGCGAACCGCTTCCCCGATGCGCCGCACGTGTCGGCGTTGACCGGCGAGGGGCTGGAACAGCTGCAGGCGGAGCTCGCACGCCGGTTCGAGGACCGCTGGGAACGGGTTCGCCTGCTCGTGCCGTACGCCGACGGGGGACGGCTTGCCGAGCTGTACGCGCTCGGTGCGCCGGTCGAGGAACGCGAGGACACGCCGGACGGCGTGCTCGTAATCGCCCGCCTTCCCCGGCGCGAGCTGCAGCGTTTTGCGCCGTTCCTGATCGCCGACTCGCGCTCGCACCGCGAGAGCGCGTGACCGTCAAGCTCGCGATCAAGAAGGTGCGTGACGGCGCCGTCGTGCCGGTGCGCGCGTACGCGGGCGACGCGGGCATGGACCTCGCCGCGTGCGAGCGGGTGGAGCTCGCACCGGGCGCGCGCGCTCTGGTGCCCACGGGGCTGGCCGTGGCGATTCCCGACGGGTACGCCGGCTACGTGCAGCCGCGGTCCGGCCTCGCAGCGAAGCACGGGATCTCGATCGTCAACACGCCGGGCCTTGTCGACTCCGGCTACCGCGGCGAGCTGCTGGTCAATCTCGTCAACCACGACGAGGAGCAGGCGTTCGTCGTCGAGCCGGGGATGCGGATCGCGCAGCTCGTGATCCTGCACGTCCCGCCGGTCGAGCTCGTCGAGGTGGACGAGCTGCCCGACAGCGAGCGCGGCGCCGACGGGTTCGGGTCGTCGGGCTGATGGAGCCGCGGATCCGCGTCAGCTCCATCCTCCGCTGGCAGGGACGCGTCCTCCTCTGCCGGCAGGAGAAGCCGGGCAAGGAGTACTGGCTGCTGCCGGGCGGCGGCGTCGACGGGGGTGAGACGCTGATCGAAGCGTTGCGCCGCGAGCTGCGCGAAGAGCTCGGCATCGAGGCAGACGTGCAGTTCGAAGGGCCGGTGGCGATCGTCGACTCGATCGCTCCGAAGACGATGGTCCAGTCGCGGAAGCACGTCGTGCACATCATCTTCTCGGCCGATCTCTCGCACCGTTCGCTGTCGGACGTCGAGACGCACGACGCGTCGGTAAAAGGCGCGCGGCTGTTCTCGAACGACGAGCTGGAAGAGATCGTCGTGCACCCACCCATCAAGCGGTTCCTCGAGCGCTGGCAGCCGGGCGACCCGGCGGTGTACCTCGGCGCGCTCTGGGCGCGCTAGTCGCACGTTCACCCGGTCGAGGAAGCGCGACGCAACTCATCCTGCGTACACGGGGCGGACGCTGGTTCAGGGATGGTGGGGATTCATCAGCCTCTTCGTCGCGAACCCGGCGACGGTCCTCCTCAACCTGTTCAACCTGGTGAAGGCTCGGCGTCTGGGGCCACCGCTGCTCTCGTCGCTGCCGGCGCCGGAGCTGATGGGCTTGGAGACGGCGAGCTAGACCTTGCCGCCGCGGCTACGCGCACGCGCAGCCGAGACGACATGTGCGGCGTGTTCGAGCTCGTCGGCGAGCGGCTCGAACCGCTCCTCGACGCCGCTGTGCGCGAGCGCCTCTTCGAGCAGCCGATCGGCGAACCAGGGGTTGCGAGGGAGAAGCGGACCGTGCAGGTAGGTGCCGTACGCGCGCTTGTAGCGGCAGCCCTCGAAGCCCGACTGCCCGTCGTTCCCGAACCCAAAGACGGCCCGGCCGAGCGGCTCGGCGCCGTCGCCCAGGATCGTGCGGCCCGCGTGGTTCTCGAAGCCGGCCAGCGTCTCACCGGCCCACGCACACTCGAGAAGCACGTCGCCGATCATGCGGCGCTCGCCGGCGACGGTGTGGAGCGGTAGCAGCCCGATCCCCGGGAGCTCCACGCCGGCGACGTCGCGGTAGTGCCGCCCGAGCAGCTGGTAGCCGCCGCAGACGGCGAGGAACGCGGCGCCGTTCTCGACGGCATCGCAGAGCGGCTCGCTCTTCGCCGCCAGGTCGTGTGCAACGAGCTCCTGTTCGCGGTCCTGCCCGCCGCCGACGTAGAAGAGGTCGACCTCCGCGACCGGGACCGCGTCGCCCATGCCGATCGGACGCACGTCGAGCTCGTGGCCACGTGCACGCGCGCGGGCGGAGAGCACGGCGATGTTGCCGCGATCGGCGTAGATGTTCAGGTAGTCCGGATAGAGGTGACCCACGCGGATCTTCACGCGACGCGCTCCCAGTAGTTGGACACGTGCCCGCGCGAGGCGAGCGTCCGTCTCAGCGCGAGCATCGCCGTATAGGTCGGGAGGAGGGTCAGCTCGCCGCCCGCCGGAGTGAGAGCGAGCCCGCGGTCGAGCGCCGCGTCGAGCGACGGCACCACCTCGATCCGGTCCCGGTCGAAGCCGCCGTAGGCGAACCGCAGCGCGAGCTCCTCTGCGCGCGAGCCCGTCGCGACGAGCCGATCGAGGCCCGAGAGCAGCGGCTCGAAGTCGACGTCCCAGATCCACGAGACATCACGTCCGTCCGCGATCGCATCGTTCAACGCGATCACCGCGACACGCGGAGCGGCGCCCTCGACGAGCGTGCGAATCGCCTCGTTCGCACCGGCCGGGTTCTTGATCAGGAGCATGAGCACACGACGGTCGCCAATAGCGATTCGCTCGAAGCGGCCGAACGCCGCCGAGAAGCGCGCGAGCCCGTCGCGCACATCGGCGAGGCTCATGCCGAGCGTGAGCGCGAGTGCTGCGGCGCCGAGGGCGTTGTAGACGTTGTAGAGCCCGGGCAGCCGCAGCTCGATGCGTGTCTCTCCCTCCGACGCGACGAGATCGAACGACGCGCCGTCGAGCCCACGGAGCGCGATGTCGCGTGCCGTGACGTCGAGCGCGGGACGCGAGTGGCCGCACTTGGGGCAGCGATAGTCGCCGAGGTGCCCGACGTACGCGGCGGCGTAGTCGTAGGGCGTGCCGCACCGCAGGCAGTACTTGGAGTCCGCGGCGTGCTGCAGCGCCGGCCGTGCCACGCGCGGATCGTCGAGGCCGAACACGCGGCCGCCGGGACGCGCGAGCGAGCCGACCTGCGGGTCGTCACCGTTCACGACCAGTTGCGCGTGGGGGAGGGAGGCGACCGCGTCCCGCCAGCGCGCGGCAACGAGCTCGAGCTCGCCGTAGCGGTCGAGCTGGTCGCGGAACAGGTTGCCGAGCAGCAGCGCACTGGGGCGGAGACGGCGTGTGATCTCGGGAAGCGCGCCCTCGTCGACCTCGAACAGCCCGAGCTCGGCACCCCGCGCGTCGAGGAGGGCCGACGCGACCCCGGAGACGAGGTTGGCTCCCGAGTCGTTGTGGGCGACGCGCACGTGCGGGCGGAGGATCTCGGCCACCATCGCGGTCGAGGTGGTCTTGCCGTTCGTCGCGGAGACGGCGACCGAGCCCCGCGGAAGCCGGGCAGCGAGCGCGTCGATCGCGGCCGGGTCGACCTTCCAGAGGAGCTTCCCGGGCAGCGTCGTCCCGCCGCCGCGGCCCGCGCGCCGGGACAGCGCTCCCGCCGCGCGGACGATCGCAGCCTCGACGGCCAGGGGGAGAGGCGGGCGCATCCGGCTCACGGTAACGGACTAGCCTCTACTTGCGCTTCGTTCAGCCTGATCTACCATTGTTGGATGGCCCGAAAGCCCTTCCGGGCGGTCGCGAACATCGACCCCGCGGCCCTCGCCGAGTTCCGCGCGGGCATCAGACGGCG
>DASXDB010000148.1:0-7565 GCA_036490895.1 Gaiellaceae bacterium | reverse complement strand
AAGGACACGCCGACCGTGAACGGGATCGACGAGTCGCTTCAGGGTGCGAACAACCCGAACTCGGTGCAGCCGTTCCGGATCGACCGTCAGGACTTCCAGACGTGCAGCCAGAACCATGCCTACATGCCGGAGCAGAAGGCCGTGGACTCGGGGCTCCTCGACAAGTTCCCGGAGGCGACGGGCAACTGCACTGCCGCATCGCTCACGCATTCCGGAGCCGGCGGCCTCAGCGCGGCACCGGGCAGCCAGGTGATGGGATACTTCGACGGGAACACCGTCACGGCGTTGTGGAACTACGCGCAGCATTTCGCCCTGAACGACAACTCGTTCGGCTCGAACTTCGGCCCGTCGAGCGTCGGCGCGATCAACCTCATCTCGGGCGAGACGGCTGGATTCACGCAAGCGATCAATCCCGCGAACGGGCTCGCGAGCACATCCGACGTGAGCGAGAACGGGACGGTCATCGGCGACCCGCAGCCGGCGGGCGACATCTGCGACACGCGTGACCGGGCGAGCGCTCTGCCGGGCTACAAGAATGTCGGCGACCTGCTCAACGCGAAGAACATCACGTGGGGCTGGTTCGAGGGCGGCTTCCGCGAGGCGCCGGGCGCCGCGACGTGCACCGTCGCTCACACGAGCATGGGCAACCAGAAGAGCAACGACTACATCCCGCACCACGAGCCGTTCCAGTTCTACGCATCGACCCAGAACCTGAACCACGTCCCGCCGACGTCGACGAGCATGATCGGGAAGACCGACCAGGCGAACCACCAGTACGACCTGATCGACTGGTACGCCGCGCTCGACAACGGCACGATGCCTGCGGTCAGCTTCCTGAAGGCCCCGGGCTACCAGGACGGCCATCCCGGCTACTCGAATCCGCTCGACGAGCAGCAGTTCGTCGTCAACGTGATCAACACGCTCGAGAAGTCGCAGTACTGGCACGACACGGCGGTCGTCATCGCCTATGACGACTCCGACGGCTGGTACGACCACGCGATGGGCCCGATCACGAATGAGTCGCAGGATCCGAAGCACGACGCGCTCGATCAGGTCGCGAACCCGGACCCGAACGTCCCGGGAACCGTCGGCTCGTGCGGCACGAACCCGCAGAAGGCGGTGGCGAACGAGCAAGATCGCTGCGGCTACGGCCCCCGGCTCCCGCTCCTTGTCATCTCGCCGTACGCGAAGGCGAACTTCGTCGACCACACCCTCACCGACCAGACGTCGATCCTCCGCTTCGTCGAGGACAACTGGTCGCTCGGGCCGGATCGGCGGCGGTTCGTTCGACGCCCGCGCAGGCTCGCTCGCGGACATGTTCACGTTCTCGCAGGGCGACGGTGACTCGCACGGAGCGAACAAGCTCTTCCTCGATCCGTCCACGGGCGAGACGAGCAACAGCGACAACTGAGACCGTCGCGTAGGGGGCGGGCCGCCGGCGGCCTGCCCCGCTACGCTCAGCGCGTGGACTTCGAGCTGACCGCGGAGCAGCGAGAGATCCAGTCCGTCGCGCGCGACCTGGCCGCGGCCGAGATCGAGCCGTACGCTGCCGAGTGGGACCGCGCTCACGGGTTCCCGCGTGAGCTGCTCACCAAGCTGGCGGAGCCGGGACTTCTCGGCGTCTGCGTTCCCGAGGCCCAGGAGGGCGCCGGCGCGGACTTCCTCTCCTACATTCTCGTGCTGGAGGAGCTCTCGCGTGCCGACGCGGGCGTCGGCGTCACCGTGGCCGTGCACACGAGCGCGTGCACGCTGCCGATCCTCGCGTTCGGCACGGATGTACAGATCGACGAGCTCGTGCCGCCGCTCGCGCGCGGAGAGCAGATCGGCTGCTTCGCGTTGACCGAGCCCGGGTCGGGATCGGATGCCGGGTCGCTGGTCACTTCGGCAGAGGAGACCGACGCCGGCTGGCATGTGCGCGGTGCGAAGCAATGGATCACGAACGCCGCGTTCGGAGGTCCACTGCTTCTCTTTGCGCGCACCGATCCGGGGACACGGACCGCGCGCGGGGTGTCGGCGTTCGTCGTAGACGGTTCACAGATCGAGATCACGCGAACCGAGGAGAAGCTCGGTCTGAACTCGTCGGTGACGAACGACATCGCCGTCGATACGGTCGTCGGCCGCGATCGGTTGATCGGCGAGCTCAATCACGGCTTTCGGATCGCGATGGCCACCCTCGACGGCGGTCGGATCGGCATCGCCGCGCAGGCGGTCGGCATCACGCAGGCGGCCTACGAGGTGGCCCGCCGCTATGCGCTCGAGCGTGAGACGTTCGGGCATCGCATCGCCGACTACCAGGCGATCCAGCACAAGCTCGCGAACATGTCGATGGAGATCGACGCAGCTCGCCTGCTCGTGCTTCGCGCCGCCTGGCTGAAGGACCAGGGCCGCCCGCACACGGAGGCCGGTGCGAAGGCGAAGCTCTATGCGTCCGAGATGGCGCGACGGCAGACCTCCGAGGCGATCCAGGTGCTCGGCGGCTACGGGTACACGAAGGAGTTTCCCGTCGAGCGCTACTACCGAGACGCGAAGATCACCGAGATCTACGAGGGCACGAGCGAGATCCAGCGGCTCGTGATCGCTCGTTCGATCCTCGGCCGGCAGGAGCTCATTGCCACGCCGTCGCGATGAACCGGTCCGCCTGACGCGGATCTACACGCGCGGCGGCGACGCGGGGGAGACGTCGCTCGGCGACGGATCACGCGTGTCGAAGCTCGATCCGCTGATTCGCGGCTACGGCGCCGTCGACGAGCTCAACTCGCTCATCGGATGGGCGCTCGTCGCCGCGCCGGACCCGCGGCTCACGAGAGTGCAGAACGAGCTGTTCGATCTCGGCGCGGATCTCTCGGTGCCGTTCGCGGCCGACGACGGCCGCCTGCGCATCACCCAGGCTGCGATCGACCGGCTCGAGGCCGACTGCGACGAGGCGAACGCCGCGCTGCCGGAGCTTCGCTCGTTCGTCTTGCCGGGCGGCAGCGAAGGCGCGGGGCGGCTCCACATCGCGCGGGCCGTGTGTCGGCGTGCGGAGAGCGTGGTGCTGTGGGCCGCGTCCGAGCGGCCTGTGAACCCCTTGGCGCCGGTCTACTTGAACCGGCTGTCGGACTTGCTCTTCATCCTCGCGCGCGCCGCGAACGCGGGCGGGGAGGAGCCGCTCTGGCTCCCCGGCGGCGACCGGTAACGAAACCGTCACGCCGGCGTGCCAAGAGCGCGCCTATCCGTCCAGGGGGATTTCGGCGGCGGCGAGCCGCCGGTACACCGGATGGCGACCCCTTCAGCCACCGGATCGGAGACCTCTATGCGTCATCGCCACTTGCTGCTCGTCCCGCTCGTCATCGCGCTCCTCTGCGCGTCGTCCGCCGCGCACGCGGGCGGCGGCTCGAGCTCGCTCGTCGTCGCCCAGCTCTACGCGTCGGGAGGAAACAGCGGCGCGACCTACGCGAACGACTACGTCCAGCTCTTCAACCGCGGAACCTCGACCATCGACCTGACCGGCTGGACGGTGCAATACGCCTCCGCCGCGAGCACGTCCTGGTCGGCGACCGCGCTGTCCGGAACGATCGCTCCCGGGCGCGCGTATCTCGTGCAACTCGCATCAGGCGGCACGAACGGCAACGCGCTTCCGGCCGCCGATGCGACCGGCACGTCGAACCTCGCTGCGACCGGCGGCAAGGTCGCGGTGGTCAACAACGCGACGCCGCTCGCCTGCGGCGCGACCGCGGGATCGTGCGCAGGCTCGGCGGGCGTCGCCGACCTTGTCGGGTACGGCACGGCGGCCGACTTCGAAGGAGCCGACGCGGCTCCCGCCCCCGACGCGACGTCGGCGATCGCCCGCGCCGCCGGCGGCTGCACCGACACCGACTCGAACACGGACGACTTCTCGACCGTCGCACCGTCGCCGATCAACTCGTCCGCGGCGGCCGCACCGTGCTCGGGCGGCGGAGGATCGTCGTCCGCCTTCGCGAGCGCGTCCGTTCGACTGCAGATCCAGTCCGTCATCGCGATCGCGCTGGGCCAGCCCACGCTCGATTTCGGCGGCCTCGCCGCGGGTGCCACGGCGTCCCCCGTCAACGAGAGCGTGACCGTCACGTCGAACGACACGGCGGGCTACACGCTCACGGCACACCGTACTGCGTTCTCTCCGCGCGACCTCCCGCTCGGGTTGTCGGCGACGGCTCCGGCCGGCGGGTCGCTCGGCGCCGGGATCTCGCCCACGGTTCTCGCGGCGCTGCCGATCGCGCCTGCGGCGGATCTCACGATCGGCTCCACGGCCGCGGCGGCGCCGGCGAGCGGCGATGTGTGGGCGACGAAGATCGGCTTCACCGGGCCGCTGCCGAGCGTCCCGGCCGGCCAGTACACGGCGACCGTGACCTACACGGTGATCCCGCGCTGACGATGCGTGCCGTGCTCCTCGCGCTCGTCGTCCTGGCGGTGGCGGCGCCGGCGTCGGCCGGCGCCGCGCGCCGGGCCGGGCTCGTCGTGTGGCCGGCCCGGACCACGCTCGTCGCCGGCGGTGCCGCCACCCTGCACGTAGCGAACCACACGCGCGCGACCGTGGCGCTGTCCGTTCGCACGATGGGGCTCGCGCTCGATGTGCGCGGCGCCCCGCGGCTCGTGCGGTCGTCGACCGGCACGGCGCTCGTTCTCGTGCGGACACGACGTGTGGTCATCGACGCCGGGGCGGTGGGCTCGGTGGCGCTGCGTGCGTCGGCGGCTCGCGGCCTTGCCGCGGGCGACCGCCCCGCGCTCGTCCTCCTGACCGCCAGGAGCGCCGGCGGCGCAGGTATCGGCGTGCAGGTGCGCATCGGCGTCCCCCTGGAGGTGCGCGTGCCGGGTGCGGTTCGACGTAGGCTCGAGCTCGGCGCCCTGCGCGTTCGGCGGCGAATGCTGGAGCTGATCGTGCGAAACCGCGGGAACGTCGCCGAGCGGGTCGGCGGCGGCTCGGTCGTCGTCGAGGTGTGGCGTGGCTCACGCCGCCTCGCGACGCTCCGGCCGAGGCCTCGCGACCTGTTTCCTCACGCGGTCGGGCTCGTCGAGTTTCGCCTGCCGGGGCGGGTGCACGGGCGTGTCCGCGTCGTGGCGCGGCTGGTCGCTCCGACGAGTGGAAGGAGGGGCTTCTCGGTCGTACTCTGAGCACCATCCGGCAAGATCCACATATGGCGACCACCGAGCCGCGGAAGCACACGCCCACCGGCGAGTGGCGGGAGGAGCTGTACGACGCCGTGCCCGAGCGGCAGGGCGAGCTCTTCAGCACGATCTCGGGGATCGAGAACGAGCCGCTCCAGACGCCCGACACGGTGAGCGTCGACTACGAGCGCGATCTCGGTTACCCGGGCGCGTATCCGTTCACGCGCGGGGTCTATCCGTCGATGTATCGAGGGCGGCTCTGGACGATGCGGCAGTTCGCCGGCTTCGGCACGGCGGCAGAGACGAACGCGCGGTTCCATTACCTGCTCGAGCACGGCCAGACGGGATTGTCGACCGCGTTCGACATGCCGACGCTCATGGGCTACGACTCGGATCACCCGCGGTCGCTCGGCGAGGTGGGGCGCGAAGGCGTGGCGATCGACTCGCTCGAAGACATGGAGACGTTGTTCGCGGGGATCCCGCTCGGCGACGTGTCCACATCGATGACGATCAACTCGCCGGCGGCGATCCTGCTCGCGTTCTACGCCTGCGTCGGCGAGGAGCAGGGCGTCGCCCGCGAGCGGCTCCGGGGAACGATCCAGACGGACATCCTCAAGGAGTACATCGCGCAGAAGGAGTACATCTTCCCGCCCGAGCCGTCGATGCGGCTCGTGACGGACATGGTCGAGTTCTGCACGCGCGAGATGCCGCTCTGGCATCCGATCTCGATCTCCGGGTACCACATCCGCGAAGCGGGCTCCAACGCGGCCCAGGAGCTTGCCTTCACGCTGGCCGACGGGTTCACGTACGTCGAGTGGGCGATCGAGCGCGGCCTCGATGTCGACGAGTTCGCTCCACGTCTCTCGTTCTTCTTCAACGCGCACCTTGATTTCTTCGAGGAGATCGCGAAGTACCGCGCGGCCCGACGCATCTGGGCGAGGATGATGCGCGAGCGGTACGGTGCGAAGAGCCCACGCTCGTGGCTGATGCGGTTCCACACGCAGACCGCCGGCGTGTCGCTCACCGCGCAGCAGCCCGAGGTGAACATCGTGCGCACCGCGCTCGAGGCGCTGGCGGCGGTGCTCGGCGGAACGCAGTCGCTGCACACGAACAGCTTCGACGAGGCGCTCGCGCTGCCGACCGAGGATGCGGTTCGCATCGCGCTTCGCACGCAACAGGTGATCGCGCACGAGACCGGCGTGGTGTCGACGATCGATCCGCTCGGCGGCAGCTATCACGTCGAGGCGCTCACGAACGAGCTCGAGCGCCGGGCGTACGAGTACTTCGGGCAGATCGAGCGGCTCGGCGGCGTCGTTGCGGCGATCAAGGACAACTTCTTCCAGAAGGAGATCGCCGAGGCGTCGTTCCGCTACCAGGCGGAGGTCGAGGCACAACAGCGGATCGTCGTCGGCGTGAACCGATACGAGCTGGAGACCGAGCAGCCGCTCGAAATCCTCAAGATCGATCCGGCTCTCGAGACGAAGCAGATCGAGCGGGTGCAGAATCTCCGCGTGCGCCGCGACACCGGTGCAGTCGAAGCCGCGGTCGCGCGTCTCAAGGAGGATGCAGCGCGCGACGACCGCAACTTGATGCCCTCGATCGTCGATGCCTCGCGCGCGTACGTGACGATGGGCGAGATGTGCGACGCGTTGCGCGAAGTGTGGGGCACCTGGCGCGAGACGCCGGTCTTCTAGAGCTCGAGCTCCAGACCGTCGTACGCGAGCTCGAGGCCGTCGGGCGCGGTGAGCTCCGCGGGGCGGTGCACGAGGAGCAGGCGATGCGCGCCCGTCGCCGCCGCGGCGGCTTCGGCGGCAGTGAGGTGGCCGCGCGGCTCCGGCTCTTCATCCTCCAGCGTCGCTTCGCACAGGAAGACGTCTGCGCCGTCGGCGAGCTCCGCGAGCGCCGGAGTCGGTCCGGTGTCCGACGAGAACGCCGCCACCTTGCCGCCGGCTTCGACGCGGAACCCCCAGGTCGGTTGCGTGTAGTGCGCGACGCGCACCGGCGAGACGGTGAACCCGGCCGTCTCGAACGGTGTCGCGTCCGCGTACTCCTCGATCTCGAACACTTCGTGGAACCTCGATGCGAGGTGGTACAGGTCTTCGCGGCCGCCGGGCGGCAGCCACAGCTTCGGGGCTCGCGTGTTCGGTCCCGGCACGTGGAGTTGACCCCATAGCCACGCAGCAAGGTCGCCGTAGTGGTCGATGTGCATGTGCGTGATCGCGATCGCGTCGACGTCGGGCCAGCCCTCGGCTTCGCGTAGACGCGAGAGCACACCGGGGCCGCAGTCGACGAGGAGCCGTCCTTTGTCATGAGCGAGCAGGTAGCCCGAATGCGCACGCCCGGGGTTGGGCCAGGCGGGCGAACAGCCGACGACCGTGAGCTTCACGTTCCTATACTGGCGAACCGTGGCAGGAAAGATCAGGGTGGTCGTCGCCAAGCCCGGC
>DASXDB010000147.1:0-4782 GCA_036490895.1 Gaiellaceae bacterium | reverse complement strand
AGCTCCACCTCGACCTGCGTCTGCTCGGCGAGCTGCTTCTCGAGCTTGCCCAGCTTTCGCTCGGCATACGCGCGGATCGACGGCGTGACCTCCACGTTCTTCCCCTTCACCTGAAGCCTCATGGCGACCTCCTCGGTGGTGGACAAGCCGAGCTCTGAGCGTAACCGACAGCGAGCACCTGCGCGACGGGACAACTACGGACGCACGGTGCGGGCAAACGTGACCACGTCCACCTCCCGTGCCCCGGCTCGCCTGAGCGCGGTCGCCGCCGCCGAGACGGTGGCGCCCGTCGTGTACACGTCGTCGACGAGCACGATGCGCCGGGGCGTCGCCGTGACCGCGACGAACGCATCGCGGGCGTTGCGCAGGCGGTCGGCTCGCGCCAACCCGGTTTGGCGCTCCGACGACCCTGCGCCGGCCCGGACGAGCAGTCCGGCCTCCGGGAGGCCCCAACGGCGCGCGAGCTCCCGGGCGAGTCGCCCCGCCGGGTGGTGCCCGCGGACGAGGAGCCGCATCGGATCGGGCGGGATCGAGGTGATGACGTCTGCCGTGGGCGCGTCGACGCGCTCGACGACGAGCTCGGCGGCCAGATTCGCGGCCCGGCGGAGCCCGTGCTCCTTCCACGCGGCGACGAGGTCGCGTGCCGCGCCCGAGTACACAACGGCCGCCCGCGCGCGCCGGAACGCGAGGCGGCGCCCCGCGCATTCGCGGCACCGCTCGACCGGCCAGAGCGTCGGGGCTCCGCAACGCCCGCAGAGCGTCGGGCCAGGCGATCGGAGGGACCGCCGGCACGGGGCGCAGAGCACCGCTGCCGATGCGGCACACGAGACGCAGCGCGGTGGAAAGACGAGGTCGAGAAGCCACGCATTCGACCGTACGCGGGAATGCGTCGCGTGTCCGTCACGAATTCGTGCCGATTGTGTGACTTCTCGTCAGGAAGGGTCGTACGTGGGTCGCGTTCGCAGCCCGGCCGCAGCACGAAGACGGTTGTCCGCCTCGAGGAGTTGCTCGTGATCGCCGATGTCGTACCAGGGCTCGGTGAACACCCAGCCGTAGACAGGCTCGCGCCGATGGAGCCACGCGACGAGCCGTCCCGGCTGGTCCGCGTTCGCCTCGCTCTCGACGTAGGTGCGGATCAGCCCGACGTGCTCCCGGTGGTAGAGGTACGTCGCGGTCGCGGCGAGCGTCGACGGCGGGTCGGCCGGTTTCTCGACGAACGAGCGGACGCGGCCGTCTGGATCGAGATCGACGATCCCGTAGCGGCGCGCGAGCTCGAGCGAGCCGACGTCGCGCACCGCGAAGGCGCTCGCGACGCCTTTCGTCTGCCAGAAGGCGACGAGATCGCTGAGCCGAAAGTCGAACAGGTTGTCGCCCGCGATGACGAGCAGGTCGTCGTCGGCGCCGATGCGATCGATGACGAACAGCATGTCGCCGATCGCGCCGAGGCGATCGTCGTTGGTCGTCGTCCCGTCGTCGTGGATCGTCACCTCTCGTCCCGTCGCCCACTCGTGGAACCACGGCGCCTTGCGTGCGTTGGTGACGAGGTGGATCTCGTCGATCTCCGCGACCTGTCCGAGGTTGTCGACGATTCGATCGACGATCGGGCGGCCGCCGACAGGCAGTAGCTCCTTCGCCCACGTGTCGGTGAGCGGCCGCAGGCGGGTCGCGTACCCCGCCGCGAGGATCAGCGCCTTCATGCCGCCACTGCTCCGCTCAGCGACTCGGCGTACGGCGCCCTGTGGACGCCGCGCTCGGTCACGATCGCCGAGATCAACGCGGCAGGCGTGACATCGAACGCAGGATTCCGGGCCGGGAACCGCGCGGTAACCTCGGTGGGGTCACGCTCCTCGATCGGGATCGAAGCGCCGTCCGCGGTCCGCAGGTCGAGTGTCGTGCTCGGCGCGACGATGTACAGCGGCAGGTCGTGGTGCCGCGCGAGCACGGCGAGCGAGTAGGTCCCGATCTTGTTCGCGACGTCCCCGTTCGCGGCGATCCGGTCGGCTCCCGTGATCACGCAGTCCACTTCTCCTGCGGCCATCAGCGACCCTGCGGCGGAATCGGCGATCACCGTGTGCGGGATCGATGCGGTCTCGAGCTCCCATGCGGTCAACCGCGCTCCTTGCAGGAGCGGTCGCGTCTCGTCGACGAAGACGTGCACGAGCAGCCCGCGCTCGAACGCCGTGAGGAGCGCCCCGACAGCGGAGCCGTAGCCGCCGGTCGCGAGCCCGCCCGCGTTGCAGTGCGTCAGCGCACGCGTTCCCGGGGCGAGCAGGTCGGCGGTGCGCGCGGCCATCTGCCGGCATCGCTCGACCTCCGCCATGTGGATCGCGCGGGCATGCGCGGGCGACGGATCGGCGGCCATCTCGTCGAGCGCCCAGGCGAGGTTGACGGCGGTCGGCCGGGAGCCACGAAGCACCGCGTCGGCAACCGCCAGGTCCTCGCCGCGCGTTGCGGCGAGGGCAAGGCCGTACGCCGCAGCGACCCCGATCGCCGGCGCGCCGCGGACGACCATCGTCCGGATCGCCTCGGCGACCTCGCCGGACGTCGCACACCGCATCTCGACGACGTCGCCCGGAAGCAGGCGCTGGTCGAGCAGGACGACGACGTCCTGCTCGAAGCGCGCGATCTCTTCAGGCTCGAGCATCGAGGCGACGCGTGTCGCTCAGGTGCCCTCGTCCCACGACGCGAGGTACTTCGCCTGCTCCGCCGTCAGCTGGTCGATGTCGACGCCCATCGTCTCGAGCTTCAGGCGGGCGATCTCCTCGTCGATCTCCGTCGGCACGGGATAGACCTTGTTCTCGAGCGACGACGCATTCTTGACGGCGTATTCCGTCGCGAGCGCCTGGTTCGCGAAGCTCATGTCCATCACCGTCGCCGGATGACCCTCGGCGGCTGAGATGTTGACGAGGCGGCCTTCGGCGAGCAGGAACACGCGCCTGCCGTCCTCGAGCTTGAACTCCTCGACGAAGTTCCGCGCCTCGCGCGTCTCGACTGCGAGCTCGCGTAGCGCCGGGATGTCGATCTCGACGTTGAAGTGGCCGGTGTTGCAGATGATCGCACCGTCTTTCAGCGACGCGAGATGCTCCCGGGCGATCACATGCTTGTCTCCGGTCGCGGTGCAGAAGATGTCGCCGATCTTCGCGGCCGCCTTCATCGGCAGCACCTCGAAGCCGTCCATCAGCGCCTCGAGCGCGCGCATCGGGTCGACCTCGGTGACGATCACGTGGGAGCCGAGACCGCGTGCGCGCATCGCGACGCCCCGCCCGACCCAGCCGTAGCCTGCGACGACGAAGCGCTTCCCTGCGAGGAGCACGTTCGTCGCGCGGACGATGCCGTCGATCGTCGACTGGCCGGTGCCGTAGCGGTTGTCGAAGAAATGCTTCGTGCGCGCCTCGTTGACGGCGATTACCGGGAACTGGAGCGCGCCGTCGGCCTCCATCGCCTTCAGGCGGATGACGCCGGTCGTGGTCTCCTCCATGCCCGCCACGATGTCGTCGAGCTGCTCGCGCCTCGACGAATGGAGCACGCTGATCACGTCCGCGCCGTCGTCCATCGTCAGCTGCGGCTTGTGATCGACCGCCGCCATGATGTGGGAGTAGTAGGTGTCGTTGTCCTCGCCCTTGATCGCGAAGACGGGGATGCCGTACTCCTCGACGAGCGCTGCCGCCACGTCGTCCTGCGTCGACAGCGGGTTCGACGCGCACAGCACCACGTCGGCCCCTCCGGCCTTCAGCGTGCGCATCAGGTTCGCCGTCTCTGTGGTGACGTGCAGGCAGGCGGAGACGCGGTACCCGGCGAGCGGCTGCTCGCGCTCGAAGCGCTCGCGGATCTCCGTCAGCACCGGCATCTGCCGGTCCGCCCACATGATGCGGCGCACGCCTTCGGGGGCGAGCGAGAGATCTTTGACGTCGTGCTTCACGGTCGTTGCCATGAGTTCCTTTCTGCTTTGAAATCCGGGGCAGTGTAGTTAGGCCGCGAGAAGACGCTCGTGCTTGCGCTGCTCCCACTCGACCCAGGAGCCGGCGTCGTCGGCGGTGGCGAGCCAGCCGTCGACGGCGCGCTTCAGCTCGGGCTCGCGGCGGAGGCGGCGGGCGAAGGCGAGATCGGTCAGCTCGAGTGCGAACCGCCGGCGAAGGTCGCGGAGCGAACGGAGGCGGTTCAGCTCCGGCAGGCCGTAGACCCGGTAGCCGGAGTGGGTGCGCGTCGGGACGACGAGCCTCTGCGCCTCGAGGTAGCGGAGCATGCGCGCCGACCAGCCGGTCTCGGCAGCGGCGGCACCGACGGTCAGCGGGCCGGACATCGGCCCAACCTTATCACACGTGTGTAAAGGTTGCTACGGGGCCGAGGTGCCCTCGCGGCCGTATGCGTCCTCGAGCCGCACGACGTCGTCCAGCTGCGGGGTCGAGACCTCGAGGATCGTCGTGTCCTCCAGGGCCGTGACGCGATGGACGGTCCCCGGGCGGTAGTGGAACGCATACCCAGGGCCGACCACCTCCTCCGCGAGCGCACCCTGCCCCGCGTCCCCCAGTTCGAGCTTCGCCCTGCCGGACTGGACGAGCCAGGACTCGTCCTTCTCGCGATGGAACTGCAGCGACAGGGCGTGCCCCGCCCGCACGAAAAGCACCTTGCCGCAGTAGGTGTCGGTCAGCGCCCAGATCAGCTCGTACCCCCACGGCTTCTCGACGCGCCGGACGTCGAAGCCCCAGCGATCGAGCGACGCGAGGTTCGGCGAGTCCATCGCCGGCGATCCTCTCACGTCGCGAGCCACTCCGGATGCGACGA
>DASXDB010000146.1:0-2004 GCA_036490895.1 Gaiellaceae bacterium | reverse complement strand
CCCGCTGCACCGATCAACGCAGCGTCGCCTTTCGCGCCGAGCAGCAATCCGACGGCGTTCGTGAGGATCGTCTTGCCTGCGCCGGTCTCGCCGGTGATCGCGTTCAGGCCCGGACCGAGCTCGAGCTCCGCCTCACGGATGAGCACGAGGTTCGAGATGCGAAGCGTGCGCAACACGAGCTCAATGGTACGGCGCAATCCACCGGCGGTGGCGTGCGCGTATCCACCTTCGACACGACATGAAGGAGGTTGGATGAGAAAACGAATCACGATCCTTGCGGCTCTCCTCGCCGCGGCCGTCGCCGGCTCGGCGCTTGCGGCGGGCGACGGCCAGAAGGTGCGGGTCGTCTCGACGGCGAAGAACGCGTCGCTCGGCGAGACGGTCCTCGTGAACACGAAGGGACGCACGCTGTACAGCCTCAGCGTCGAACGCAAGGGCACGTTCATCTGCACGGACAAGACGTGCCTCTCGTTCTGGCACCCGCTCGTCGTCAAGGCCGGCGTCACGCCGACCGGGGCGAAGTCCCTCGCCACCGTGCGGCGCCCCGACGGCCGCCGGCAGGTGACCTACAAGGGCGGGCCGCTCTACACGTTCTCCGGTGACTCGCGCCGGAGCGACGCGAAGGGCGAGGGCTTCAAGGACGTCGGCGTGTGGCATGCCGCGACGGTGGGAGCATCCGCCCCGCCGCCCGCGACGACCACCACCGGCGGCGGCTACTACGGCTAACCCCCGAAGTTCGCCGCGTACCGCGAGAAGAACGTCACCTCGGGCAGAGTCGCGAGCAGGCTCGGCTGCGCGCCAACGCGCACGACCGCCTGCTCGCCGCTCCCGAGGGTCGCGATCTGCTGGCCGTCGACGAGGACGCTCGTCTCGAGCCCCGCCGTCAGATTCGTGATGACGACGTCCGGACCGCGTGGCACCACGAGCGGTCGAATGTGGATTGCGTGCGGCGCGACGAACGTGAGCACCATCGCGTCGAGGCCCCACACGAGCACCGGACCGCCGTTCGACAGGTTGTACGCCGTCGATCCCGCGGGCGTGGCGCAGATGAGCCCGTCACACGGCTGCGAACCGAGCTCCTCGCCGCCGATCGCATAGCCGACCTCGATCATGCGGCCGAGCGTCCCACCGGCGACGACGACGTCGTTGACGGCAGTCCGAGTCTCACCGTTCACGGTCACCTCGAGCGTCGAGAGCTCAATCGTCCGGTAACCGCCGGCGAACACGCGCTGCAGGCCGTCCTCGAGGTCGTCGGCCGGGATCGCGGTCAGGAACCCGACGCGCCCGTAGTTGACGCCGACGGCCGGGACACCCGTGCCGCGGAACCGCCCGAGCGCGCGCAACATGGTCCCGTCGCCGCCGAGCACGATCGCGATGTCGGCCTCGTCGCCATCCGTCAGCTCGACCCCGCACCGCTCCGCGACCGCACGGAGCCGTGCGAGTGCCTCGTCGACCCCGTCGCGCTCGATCGTGGCGACGGATGCGCGCTCAATCCGTGGCATCGGCGATCCACCGGTCGAGGCCGGCCGGGAGCTCGGGGTGCTCGCGCTGGACGACGTGGAGGACGAACTCACGGTTTCCCTTCGGGCCGGGGAGACCCGAGTCTACGACCCCGAGCGGTTCCCCACCGCATGCGAGCAGGGATCCTGCGACGTCGCGGACGACGCGCCGGTGGACCGCGGGATCGCGGACAACTCCTTTCGGGACCTCGGCGCGACCCGCTTCGAACTGCGGCTTCACGAGCACCAGCGCCTGCCAGCCGGGCGCCGCGAGCGCGAGCGCGGGGGGCAGCGCGAGCTTGACCGAGATGAACGAGACGTCGCAGGTCACGAGCTGCGGGGCGAACGGCAACTCGGTGAGAGAGCGTGCGTTGACTCGCTCGAGCACGGTCACGCGCGCGTCGTCGCGGATCTTCGAGTGGAGTTGACCGTACCCGACGTCCAGCGCGATCACGCGCGCCGCGCCGCGCTGCAGGAGGACGTCGG
The DNA here is from genome assembly GCA_036490895.1 of Gaiellaceae bacterium. GTDB lineage: Bacteria > Actinomycetota > Thermoleophilia > Gaiellales > Gaiellaceae > PALSA-600. The sequence goes on along the minus strand of DASXDB010000146.1, from coordinate 19 downwards.
TGAAGCCGCCGGTCGAGGC
>DASXDB010000145.1:0-9702 GCA_036490895.1 Gaiellaceae bacterium | reverse complement strand
CAACTACGAGCTCCTGCTCGGCACGCCGATGCGCGAGCTGATCTACGACCTGGCCGGCGGGATCGCCGACGGGCGCGAGCTGAAGGCGGTCATCCCGGGCGGCTCGTCGGTCCCGGCGCTGTCACCGGACGAGATCGACGTGCCGCTCGACTACGACTCGCTCGGCAAGATCGGGACGTTCTTCGGCGCCGCGTCGCTGATCATCGTCGACGACCGCTGCTGCATGGTGCAGCTCGCGCTTCGCTCGACGAAGTTCTACATGCACGAATCGTGCGGCAAGTGCACGCCGTGCCGCGAAGGGACGCGCTGGATGGTGCAGCTGCTCGAAAAGATCGAAGCGGGCGAAGCGGAGCTCTCCGACCTCGACCTGCTCGACAACGTCGGCTCGCGCATCCTCGGCCGCTCGCTCTGCGCACTCGGCGACTTCGCGGTGTACCCGGTCGCGAGCTACCTGAAGAAGTGGCGCGACGAGTTCGTCGCGCACGTCGAGCAGGGTCGTTGCCCGTACGGCGGCGAATCGTCGCTCGAAGGGATCGTCGCGCCGCTCGACGCGCACACACACCATCCGACGGTCGAGGTGCCGGCATGAGCTCTGAGCTCGTCACGCTGACGATCGACGACCGCGAGGTCTCGGTACCGAAGGGCACCGGCCTCGTCGAGGCGGCGATGGCGGCCGGCATCGAGATTCCCGTCTTCTGTTACGAGCCGCGCCTGGGCGATCCGGTCGGCGCGTGCCGCATGTGCCTCTGCGAGGTGCAGCCCGGGCCGCCGAAGCCGCAGGCCGCCTGCACGCTCACCGCGGCGGAGGGCATGGTCGTGCGCACCGCGCTGACCTCGCCGATGGCGCGCGAGGCACAGAACGGCACGCTCGAGTTCATCCTCGTCAACCATCCGCTCGACTGCCCCGTCTGCGACAAGGGCGGCGAGTGCCCGCTACAGGATCTGACGTTCCGGTACGGGCCGGGCAACACCCGGATGACGTTCCCGAAGCGGACGTTCGAGAAGCCGATCCCGATCTCGCCGCTGATCGCGCTCGACCGCGAGCGCTGCATCCTCTGCTACCGCTGCACGCGGTTCTCCGAGGAGGTCGCGGAGGACGGGCAGCTCGTCGCCGTCAACCGCGGAGCGCAGTCGGTCATCGCGACGTTCGAGGACGAGCCCTACCGCGGCGCGTTCTCCGGCAACGTGACGGAGCTCTGCCCGGTGGGTGCGCTCACCTCGACGCAGTACCGCTTCGAGGCGCGGCCGTGGGAGATCCAGAACGTCCCGACCGTCTGCGGCCTCTGCCCGGTCGGCTGCAACATCTCCGCGACGACCCGCGAGGGGAAGGTGAAGCGCGTGCTCTCGCGCAACCATCCCGAGGTCGACGAGGGCTGGCTGTGCGACAAGGGCCGGTTCGCATATGCGCACCTCCAGGCACGCGATCGCATCACGGCGCCGCTCGTCAAGGCCGGGCCGCGCCGCTTCGAGCAGGTCTCGTGGGAGGACGCACTCGACGCGGCGGAGTCGACGCTCCGCGCCGGAGGCTCGTCGACCGTGACGGCGCTGTCGGGCGGCGAGTCGGTCGAGGAGGCGTACGCGCTCGCCAAGCTGCTCCGCCAGGGGCTCGGCGCGAACACTGCGGTGCTCCCAGAGGAGGTGCCGGATTGGCTCGACCCGTACCGCGCACCTCTTTCGTCCCTGCGCGACGCGAAGACGATCGCGGTCCTGTGCGACGAGCCGGTCGTCGAGCGCACGCCGGTCGTCGATCTGTGGCTGCGCTCCGCGCGCCGCAAGGGCGCCACGATCACGTACGGGATCCCGGACGGCGACGTCGACGCGCTGGTCACCGACCATGCCGGTCCCCGCTACGGCGCGACGAACGTCTACTACCTGCCCCGCACGCCGAACGGCCGCGGCGTCGCCGACGCCTGGAGCGCGGCGGGCGACGGCGAGCCGGCCGAGGAGAAGCCCCGCCTGCTCGTCATCTCGGGCGACGAAGCGGCCAACGATCCACCGGTGCGCGCGATGGCGGCCGACGCGGACTTCGTGCTCGGCATCGGCATGTTCGAGTCGAGCTTCCGCGGCATCGCCGACCTCGTCCTCCCGGGCACGAGCTACCTGGAGCGCGACGGCACGACCGTCAACCTCGAGGGCCGCCTGCAGCGCCAGCGCCGTGCGGTGGTCGCGCCCGTGCCGGACGTGACGATGTTCATCTCGAAGCTCGCCGAGCGGTTCGACGTGGAGCTCTCGCCGCATGTCTCGGTGCTCTTCGAGGAGCTGGCGGTCAAGTGCTTCGGCGGGATCTCGTTCGCCGATGTCGGCGAGCGGGCCGCCTTGCCGCCACGGGCCGACGCGCACGCCGAAGAGGTGTCAGACACCACGGTGTCTGACACCACGGGGCTACGGCTCGTCGCCTACCGCCCGCTGTTCAGCGGTGCCGCCGTCGAGCGCACACCCGAGCTCGAGTTCCAGAAGCCCGAGGCGGAGATCCAGCTCTCGCGCGACGACGCCAAGGCGCGCGGGATCGGCAACGGCGACACCGTCACCGTCTCCTCGAACGGCACGTCCCTCGAGTTGCGCGCACGGATCGCGCGCGACCTGCAGGACGGCGTCGTGCGCGTCGCGCGCGAGCACGCGGGCGACCTCCACGCGAACGTGGAGATCACGCCGTGACCCGTGAGGCGTGGTGGATCACGATCCCGAAGGCGTTCATCGTGATCAACGTCGTGATGGTGTTCTTCGCGTTCACGACCTGGCTCGAGCGCAAGCTGCTCGGGCGCATGCAACTCCGTTTCGGCCCGAACCGTGCCGGTCCGAAGGGCCTGCTAGTGCCCATCGCCGATCTGCTGAAGCTGATCCGCAAGGAGGCGTTCGCGCCGATGGCGGCCAAGGAGCCGCTCTACATCATCGCGCCCGTGGTCTCGATGTTCACGGCGCTCGCCGCGTTCAGCGTGATCCCCTGGGGGAACGGCTGGACCGTCTGGGGCCACCACATCGAGGGCCAGGTCGTGAACGTCCCGATCTCGCTGATCCTCATCTTCGCGCTCGGCTCGGTGGGGATCTACGGCTTCATCGTCGGCGGCTGGGCCTCCGACTCGAAGTACTCGATGCTCGGGTCGATGCGCACGTGCGCCCAGCTCGTCTCGTACGAGGTCTCGCTCGCACTCTCCGTGCTCGGTGTCGTGCTCATGGCGCAGTCGATCAACCTCGTCGAGGTCGTGCAGAAGCAGCAGACGACGCTGTGGTTCTTCATCCCGCAGTTCGTCGGGCTCGTCGTGTTCCTGATCGGCGGCACCGCCGAGACGTCGCGGCCGCCGTTCGACCTCCCCGAGGCCGACACCGAGCTCGTGGCCGGGTATCACACCGAGTACTCCGGCATGCGCTGGGGGCTGTTCCAGGCGGCTGAGTACATCAACATGATCACGCTCTCCGGCCTCTGCGTGACGCTCTTCTTCGACGGCTACCACTTCCCGTGGGTGCCGTGGCTCGACCAGTTCGGCCCGATCTGGTTCGTGCTCAAGCTGTTCACGCTCGTCTCGACGTTCATCTGGCTCCGCGCGACCCAGCCGCGCCTTCGCTACGACCAGCTGATGCGGTTCGGCTGGAAGGTGCTGCTGCCGATCGCGACCGTCAACGCCCTCGCAACGGCGTTCCTGGTGGTGCTCGTCAAGTAATGGCCGTCGTCCCAAAGACCCTCAAGGGCTTCGGCGTCACACTGAAGCAGGTCTTCAAGAAGCCGATCACGCAGCAGTACCCGGAGTACAAGCGGCCGGTCTATCCGCGCTACCGCGGACGCCACCGCCTCCACAAGCACGAGAACGGCCTGGAGAAGTGCGTCGGCTGCTCGCTGTGTGCAGCCGCCTGTCCGGCGGACTGCATCCGCGTCGTCGCCGCCGAAAACACCGCCGACAACCGCGTGTCGGCGGGCGAGCGCTACGCGCGGATCTACGAGATCAACATGTCGCGCTGCATCTTCTGCGGCTACTGCGAGCTCGCGTGCCCGTTCGACGCGATCACGCTCGGCAACGAATTCGAGATCTCGGAGTACAACCGCGACGACCTGATCTACACGAAGGACATGCTGCTTGCCCCGCCGGTGAAGCGCGTTCCCGTCGCCGACCGCGATCTCTACGACACGCCGATCCCCTACTACGAGAACAACTCGTAGTGGCCAACTTCCTCGTGTGGGTCGTCTGGTTCTTCGCCGCCTTCGCGTGCCTTTCGAGCGCGCTCGCGGTGGTCAGCTTCTCGAACCCGTTCTACTCGGCGCTCGCGCTGATCGGGAACCTGGCGTCGCTCGCCGTCCTCTACCTGGTGCTGTCCGGCGAGTTCGTCGCCGCCGGCCAGCTGCTCGTCTACGGCGGCGCGGTGATGGTGATGTTCCTGTTCGTGATCGCCTACCTCGGCGACCGCACCGACGAGTCGCCCTGGTCGGGCGGGCCGTCGTGGCAGGTCGTCGGCGCGATCCTCGCGGGCGGCGCGATCCTCGCGGAGGTCTGCGTGGTCGTCGGGCTCAAGGCCGGCGGGCTCCTGTCGAAGCCGCAGCACATCGGCCGCTCGTTCGGCTCGCCGGAGGCACTCGGCCGCGCGTTCCTGACCGACCATCTGCTCGCGTTCGAGGTGACGTCGATCGTATTGCTCGTCGCGGCCGTGGGCGGCGTCGTCCTCGGTTCACATGCCCGCCAGGAGACGGATGCACGGGCCTGACATCCAGTGGTACGTGGTCCTCTCGGCGCTGCTCTTCGCGACGGGTGCGCTCGGCGTGATGCTGCGCCGGAACCCGTTGATCATCCTTCTCTCCGTCGAGATCATGCTCAACTCGGCAAACCTGCTCCTGATTGCGATGTCGCGTCTGCACGGCGGCGAGGACGGCCAGATCTTCGCCATCTCCGTCATGGCCGTGGCCGCCTCCGAGGTGGTCGTCGGGCTCGGGCTGATCGTCGCGATGGGCCGCCGCAACATCGAGCTCGACGTCGACAAGCTGAGGACTCTGAGGGGCTAGCGCGTGGCCGCCGCATCCTGGGTCTGCCTGCTGCTTCCGCTGGCCTCGGCGATCGCGATCACGCTCGCCGGCACGGCGATCCCGCGCCGCATTGCCGGCTACGTGTCGACCGCGACGACGATGGGCGCGTTCGTCGCGGCGATCGTCGCGTTCGCCGACATGGCGGGCAAGGGAGCGTCGCATCGCGGGACCGCGACGACGAGCTGGACGTGGCTCTCCGCCGGGCCGTACCACTTCGGGCTCACGCTGCTCACCGACCAGCTCTCGATCGTGATGATGCTGATCGTCACCGGCGTCGGCTCGCTGATCGTCGCGTACTCCGTCGGCTACATGGACGGCGAGGACGAGGAGCGGCGGTTCTTCGCCTACATGTCGCTGTTCGTCTTCTCGATGCTGCTGCTCGTCCAGGGCGGCAACCTGCTGCTGCTGCTCGCCGGCTGGGGCATGGTCGGTCTCTCGAGCTACCTGCTGATCGGTTACTACCAGGAGCGCGAGTCGGCGATCAAGGCGGCCAAGAAGGCGTTCGTGATGAACGCGTTCGGCGACGCGACCATGGCGCTCGCGCTCTTCCTGCTCGTCCAGCACACCGGCCGCCTCGACTACGCCGGCGTGTTCGCCGCGTCGCCGCACGGCGGTGCGGTCGCCAACTTGATCGCGCTCGGCCTCCTCGGCGGCGCGCTCGCGAAGTCGGCGCAGATCCCGCTGCACACCTGGCTCCCGGACGCGATGGAGGGCCCGACGCCGGTCAGCGCGCTCATCCATGCGGCGACGATGGTCACCGCCGGCGTGTATCTGATCGTGCGCTGCCACCCGCTGTTCGAGAACGCCTACGTGATCGAGGATCTCGCGGCCGGGCTCGGGGCGGCGACGCTGCTGATGGCCGGGTTGATCGCGCTCGTGCAGACCGACATCAAGCGCGTCATCGCGTACTCGACGATGTCGCAGATCGGCTACATGTTCGTCGGCGCTGGGCTCGGCGCGTACCCGAACGCGATGTTCCACCTGATGACGCACGCGTTCTTCAAGGCGCTGCTCTTCCTCGCCGCGGGGATCGCGATCCACGCGGTCGTCGGGGAGCAGGACATCCGCAAGCTCGCGGGAGTCGGGAAGCTGATGCCGTTCACGAAGTGGGTGTTCCTCGTCGGCTCGCTCGCGCTCGTCGGCATCTTCCCTTTCGCCGGGTTCTTCTCGAAGGACGCGATCATCGCGTCCGCGCTCGACCACGGCTGGTACGGCGACGTGATCTACGTCGCGTGCCTCGCCGGCGCCTTCCTCACGGGCGTCTACGCGTTCCGCCTCTTCTTCATCGTCTTCACCGGCGAGCCGTCCGCGTTCGCGCGCGAGCACTTCCACTCCCATCACGGCCAGGAAGGGCCGATCTCGATGCTCTGGACGGTCGGGACGCTCGGCGTCCTCTCGGTCGTCGGGGGGCTCCTCCAGTTCGCACCGATCTGGCATCTGCTGTCGACGTGGCTCGACCCGGTCGACGCGCCGACCGCAGAGGCGACGACCGTACAAGAATGGATCACCTCCGGCCTCACGATCGTCATCGGTCTCGCAGGAATCGCTGTCGCGTGGGCGATCTACGGGGCGAAGCGCATCAAGGTGCCGCGCTCGCTGCCGCTCTTCGAGAAGAAGTTCTACTGGGACGAGCTCTACGACCTGATCTGGTACCGCACCGGCGATCTCATCGCGCGCGGCCTCTACGCCCTCGTCGAGGCGCCGCTGATCGGCGGCTCGATCACCGCCGTCACCGGCATCGTCGGGCTCGGCTCGCGCGAGCTGTCGGTCGCGCAGAACGGGCTCGTCCGCTCGTACGCGCTCGCGCTCGCGGGCGGGCTCGCGATCCTCACCGTTGTGTTCCTGGCGGTCAGATGACATGTTGACCACCGCCCTCATCGCGATCCCGGTCCTCGGCGCGCTGCTGATCGCGGTCGCGCCGCTCTCGAGCTACTGGCTCGGCTCGCTCGCCGCGCTCATCTCGCTCGTCGAGGTCGGCGTCTGGATTACCGCGGCCGCCCGGTTCGACTTCTCCTCGTCGGCGCTGCAGATGGGCCAGCGCGCCTCGTGGTTCTCCGACCTCCAGGTGAGCTGGCACGTCGGCCAGTACCGCTTCTCGCTCTGGTTCGTCGGGATGACGGTCGTCGTGATGGCCGCCTGCACGATCTACGGCTGGTGGATCGGCCGCGACCGGGCGCGCGCCTACTTCGCGCTGATGCTGCTGCTGACGGGCGCGATCGTCGGTGTGTTCACCGCGCAGGACCTGCTGCTCTTCTACGCCTTCTTCGAGGCGATGCTGATCCCGCTCTACATCCTGATCGGCGTCTGGGGCGGGAGCGACCGGATGAAGGCGACGATCACGTTCGTCGTCTACACCGTCGTCGGCTCTCTGCTGATGCTCGCGGCGATCATCGTGTTCGGCCTGCAGCAGGGCACGTTCGACATGACGCGCATGGGCACGTCGTCGTCACAGTGGCTGTTCCTCGGCTTCGTGGTCGCGTTCGCGATCAAGTCGCCGCTCTTCCCGCTGCACGGCTGGCTGCCGGTGACGTACCGCGAGTCGCCCGCGGAGGTGTCGGCCGTGCTCTCGGGCATCGTCGGCAAGGCGGGCCTCTACGGCCTGCTGCGGATCGCGATCCCGTTCTTCCCACAACCGGTCCACGACTGGCGCATCGTGATGCTCGTCCTGGGCTCGGTCTCGCTCGTCTACGGCTCGCTGCTCGCGTTCCGGGCCCCCGACTTCCGCGGTGTCGTCATGTACTCGTCGCTCGCGCAGGCCGGGCTGATCGTCCTTGGCCTCTTCGCCTCGAATTCGCTCGGGTTCGACGGGGCGGTGCTGCAGATCGTCAACCATGCGCTCGTCTCGTCGTCGTTGTTCCTGCTCGCCGGCATGGTCGAGCGGCGAACCGGGACGCGCGGCGAGTTCTCGCTGCTCGGCGGGATGGCGCGCGGCCGCCCGGCGCTCGCGACGGTGATCATGACTGTCGGCGTCATCTCCCTCGCCGTGCCGCTCTCGACCAGCTTCGCGGGTGAGTTCCTGATCCTCGCCGGCGTGTTCCAGCAGGGCTGGATCTGGGCCGTGATCGGCGCCGGCGCGATGGTGCTCGCGGCGATGTACATGCTGCGCGCGATCTCGGCAGTGCTGCATCAGGATGTCGGCCCGGCAGTGAGCGAGAGCGCGCTTGACCTGCGGCTCGGCGAGCTCGCGATCGTCGTGCCGCTCGTCCTCTGCCTGATCGGCCTCTCCGCCTGGCCGAACCTGATCTCGGGCCGCGCGTCGTCCTCCGTCCCCTCCGGCTTCACCAAGTACGCGCCGTGATCGTGAAGCCGCACGTCGACTGGTTCGCCCTCGCGCCGTCGCTCGCGCTGCTCGCCGCGTCCGGGCTGCTGTTGATGGTCGCGGTGTTCGTCCCGCGCGGCGGCCGCAAGGCGACGTCCGCCTTCCTCGCGTTCGCCGGCTTCGTCGCCTCGGGCATCTGGGCTGGTTTCCTCGACGACCGCTCTCCACATGCGGCGGCCCTCGTGCACGACGCGATGTGGCGCGACCGCTGGGGCGCGCTCGCGCAGGTCATCCTCGCCGGCGCCGGCGCGGTCGCCGTGCTCGTCTCGTACGGCGAGCGGCTCCGCGACGAGCACGTCGCCGAGTACTACGCGCTGCTGACGGCGGCGGGTGCGGGAATGGCGTTCTTCGTGCAGGCGGGCAACCTGATGACGCTGTTCCTCGGCCTCGAGTGGTTCTCGATCGCGCTCTACGTGCTGACGGCGATCGACATCGACCTCGTCGGATCGCTCGAGGCCGGTCTCAAGTATCTCGTCATCGGCGCGGTCGGCTCGGCGACGCTCCTCTTCGGCTCGGCGCTCGTGTACGGGATCACCGGTGAGCTCTCCTTCGATCGCATCGCGGCCAGTGGGCACGCGCACGACGCGATGCTCGTCGTCGGCCTCGCGATGATCATCGTCGGGCTCGCGTTCAAGGCCTCGGCGGCGCCGTTCCACATGTGGACGCCCGACGCGTACCAGGGCGCTCCCACATCCGTCACCGCGTTCATGTCCTCCGCGACGAAGATCGCGGCGCTCGTCGTCACCTATCGCGTGCTCGCGACAGCGTTCCCGCACGACCAGGACCTCTGGCGCCTCGCGATCGCCGTGATCGCGATCGTCTCGCTCGCCTGGGGGAACATCGCGGCGCTCGTGCAGCGGAACGTGAAGCGGATCCTCGCCTACTCGTCCGTCTCGCATGCCGGCTTCATGTTGATCGCCGTCGCAGCGGCGAGCCCGCTCGGCGAACGGGCGCTCCTGTACTACCTCGTTCCGTACGCGGCGATGTCACTCGGCGCATTCGGGGTCGTAGCGGCGCGCGAGCGCGAGCTTCGACGCCCGGTCACCCTGCAGAACCTGGCCGGGTTCGGCTGGGAGCGGCCGTTCCTCGGGGTCGCGATGTGGGTGTTCATGCTCGGGATGCTCGGCTTCCCGCTCACCGGCGGCTTCATCGGGAAGTTCTACGTCTTCGCCGCTGCGTACGACCACGGCTACTGGTGGCTGATCGTCGCCGGCGTGATCGCGACGATGATCTCCGCCTACTACTACCTGGGGATCGTCCGCGCGATGTACTTCCGCGACGCGGCGGAGCTCCAGCTCGCCCCGGCAGGCGGCTCGCCGCCGTTCGATCCATTGCTCTACGTCGGGGTCGCGGTCGCGCTCGCCGTCACGGTCGGCTC
>DASXDB010000144.1:0-4108 GCA_036490895.1 Gaiellaceae bacterium | reverse complement strand
TCGACTTCGGGGTCACCTTGTCCGTGCGGTAGAGGATCGCGTCGAAGCCCCAGTCGTCCGGGATGCCGTACTGCTTCCCGCCGTACTGGCCCGCCTTGACCATGAACGGGTTCAGGTGCTTGAAGTTCGAGATCAGCGACGGATCCCACGGCTGCACGAGGCCGCTCGTCGCGAAGTACTTCACCCAGCCGACGTACGGCCGGAAGAGATCGGGCTTCGCACCCGCATGGATCTTCGCGAGCGCGTCGGACTCGTTCGTCATGTACGAGAACTGAGGCTTGTTCGCCGCGTGCGTTTTCACGTACGACGCGAACATCGCCTGGCCGCCGTCGTTGCCGTAGCCGGCCCAGTCCAACACCTGCAGCCGGCCCGTCTCGCTCGCCGAGATCGCACGCATCGCGTCCGCGATGCCGGTGCGCCCTGCGACGAGGCCGGCGCCGCCGGCTGCCGCTGCGTACCTGAACAGCGTATGGCGGTCGAACCGCCGATCGATCGTCTCTTCGCCCTCCATCCCGATCCGTTCTCCCTTCTCTAGTAGCTCGGGGGACTGATCACGAACATCACCTCAGCGGTCTCGTCGCCCGGGTTCGAGACACGGTGTGGTGTCGAGCTCTGGTAGTGGACGCTGTCGCCGGTCGAGAGCTCGTAGACGTTGGTGCCGAGCTGCACGTGCACCTCGCCGTCGATCACGACCAGCAGCTCCTCGGAATCTCCGTGCGTGTACGGCTCGTCGCCCGTCGAGCCGCCCGGCTCGAAGCGCGCGACGACGACCTCGAGCGAGTGGAACGGCTTCGGCGTCAGGAGCGCCTTCCGTCCGAGGTCGCCCCATGCGACGAACTCACGCGCCTCCCTGCGCTGGACCCGGGGACGCTCGGCGGTCGAGGTGAAGAGGTCGGACACCTCGATCCCGAGCGCCGTCGAGAGCCGCTGCAGCGTGGCGATCGTGGCGTTCGTCCGGCCCCGCTCGAGCTGGCTCAGAAAGCTCTCGCTGACCCCCGCCGCGGTCGCGACGCTCTTCAGCGTCTTGCGCCGAAGCTGCCTGATCGCCCGCAGTCGCTCACCGAGCGCGGACTGGACCGCCACTTCAGTCATCTACAGTGTCAGTTAAACAGAGTGAAGCAGGCAGATGCAACCGGCAAAGCAACAGGTGTCTCAAGCCCGCGAGCGGGTAGGCCGATACCCCATCCATGCTGCGGTTCTCTGCCTTGGTGTCCGCGTTCGGGTTCGCCGTCAGCCTTGCTGCGCTGCTGGGGCGAGCCGCGGCCGGAAGCCGTCGATCCTGACCGGCAGTAGCCGGTAGCCCCGCACGCCGTCCGCGCCGAGCGCGACGTGCAGGATCGCGGTCCGGGCCGTGACGCTCCCGGACGGGAAGACGAAGTTGCCGAGCGTCCAGGCGACAAGCGAGTGCGGCGCCGGCGTGGCGACGCCGCCGAGGACGTGCGGGTGTGCGCCGAGCACCACCTTCGCGCCGGCGTTCAGGCACGCAGCCGCGAACTCCTGCTGGCGCGGGTTCGGCGCCGGCTGCAGCTCGACGCCCCAGTGGAGGAAGCACACCGCGATGTCCGCACGGCGGAGCGCGGCGTGCACGTCGGCGGTGATCGCATCGACGTCCGCCTTCGCGGTCCCGGGTGACGTGCTCGTCGCGTTGAACCCGTAGGGGTTGACATCGGAGTAGCCGAGCAGCGCGACGCGAAGCCCGCCGGCCTCCACGATCGCAGGGCGGCGAGCCTGCGCATCGTTCGCCCCCGCTCCGATCGTCTGGATCCCGGCTGCGTGCACGGCCTTCACCGTGTCGACGAGTGCGTCCCGCCCGAAATCGACCGTGTGGTTGTTCGCGAGCGTCAGCACGTCGAACCCCGCGACCGTGCGCATCGGCACGAGCGCTGCCGGCGGGCCGCGGAACGTGAACTCCTTCACCGCCGCGATCCCGCGCGTCGAGACTGCGGTCTCGAGGTTGCCGACCGTGATGTCGGCGCGACGCAGCGTCGAGCCGACGAATGTCCAGGGGTACGCGCCGCCGTGGGCGGCGATCGCCGGACCGACGCCTTCCCCGAACGTGACGTCGCCGACGGCGTCGAGCGACACGGGACGCACGACAAGCGTTCCCGCCGAGCGGAACACGCCTGTGGACTGGACGACGAGCCGGAGACGCCCGGACGAGCGCGGCGCGAAACGGAGGCTGTAGCGGCCGAGGCTTCCCGCCCTGGTCGAGGCGACGACGCGCCCGTCGGCCCGTAGCAGTACGCGCGCCCCGGAGCCCGCGAACCCGCCGACCATGACCGCCACCCCGGGCGCACGCCAGCCGGTCGGCTTCGACGTCACGTTGAGCGGCGCGACCACGATCGCGGCACGCGACTGCGAGCTCTTCGTCGCGAAGGCGAGCGTCCCCATAGTCGCGGCCGCGGCCGCGAATGGGAGCAACGCGAACACCAGACGCCGGGGCACCGGCGTCTGGATTCACGACTCTTCGCCGGTCTCCTCGTTGCCGGAGCGGCGGCGCCAGAACGTCGCGACGCCGACCGCACTCGCGAGCAGGAGCGCGACCGCGCTCTTGTTGGGCTGCTTCGACTCGGGATCGATCGCCGGGATCGCCTGCTTCGCCTTGCGCTTCAGGACGCGCTTCCCGATGAACAGCGCGATCCAGCCGACTGCGGCGTTGCGGCGATTGAACACGGCCACGGGCTCACCCTACCCCGCTCGACGCCGTTGGAATCCATCGCGTTCCGTACTACAGTCAGCGCCGGTGGGTCAACTGGGCGAAGCCGCACGCCCCTTGCGCCAGCGCCGCTTTCGGCTGCTCTGGCTCGGCCGCGTGGCATCGGCGATCGGCGACGCGGTCGTCCCCGTCGCGCTCACGTTCGCCGTGCTCTCGATCCACAGCTCGGCGACCGCGCTCGGCGGCGTGCTCGCGTCGTTCACGATTACCCGCGTCGTCTTCACGCTCGCGGGCGGCGTCATCGCCGACCGGTTCTCACGTCGCACGATCATGCTGAGCTGCGACCTGTTGCGCGCCGGGGTGCAGGCGTTCATCGCCGTCATGCTGCTCACGCACCACATGACCCTCACCGCGTTCATCGCGTGTGAAGCGCTCTTCGGCATGGGCTCCGCCTTCTTCGGGCCGGCGGCGGACGGCCTCGTGCCGCAGACGATCGACCCCGGCGAGCTGCAGTCCGCGAACGCGCTGCTCGGGATCAGCCGCAACACCCTGAACGTCTTCGGTCCGGCCGTCTCGGGGCTGCTGCTCGCGGTCGCAGGCCCCGGCTACGTGTTCTCGATCGACGCGGCGTCGTTCGTCGTCAGCGCGGCCTTCCTCGCACAGCTCGACGTCGACGCCCCGATCCGCGCGCCGCTTCGCTCCTTCGGCTCCGAGCTCCGCGAGGGGTTCCGCGAGGTAACGTCGCGCGGCTGGGTGCGCGCGCCGATCCTCGGCTTTGCGATCTCGAACTTCATGCTCGCGTCGTTCCTCGTGCTCGGCCCGCTCGTCTTCATCAACCACTTCGGCAGCCCGACGAAGGACTGGGGGATCGTCTCCGCCTGCGGATCGATCGGCGCGATCGTCGGCGCGTTCGCGTCCGTGAAGCTCGCCCCGCGTCATCCCCTCTACGGCGCGTTCATCAGCACCACGCTGCTCGCCGTCCCGCTCGCGACGCTGGCCGGTCCGCTCGCGTGGGAGGGGATCGCCGTCGCGTGGGGGTTCGGCATGGGCTCCATCGCCCTCGCCAACACGTGGTGGGAGACGACGCTGCAGCGCCTCATCCCCGAGCACGTCTACTCGCGCGTCCGCTCGTACGACATCCTCGTCTCGTTCGTCTTCATGCCGGTCGGCATGATCGCGTTCGGACCGATCGCCGGGGGAGTCGGCCTCGAGCACACGCTGCTCGCCGCCGCGGCGATCGCCGCGATCACGAACCTGACGGTGGCATTCACACCCGCGGTGCGCGCCGTCACGAGCGCGCGGGCGACGCCCGCTGCGACGATGGCTGCGTGAGCTACGATCGCGCGCCGTGTCCGATCCGCGCGTCGAACGGTACGCAGCGCTGCTGCTCGACACCTGTCTGAAGGTGGAGCGGGGCTGGCAGGTCCTCGTCTGGGGCTATCCGCAGGCGCG
>DASXDB010000143.1:0-2753 GCA_036490895.1 Gaiellaceae bacterium | reverse complement strand
GCCAACGCGTGGCGGGTCCCGGAGCTCCGGCGCCGGCTCCTGTTCACTGCCGCGGTTCTCGCCGCCTACCGGCTCGGGTCGTTCATGCCGGCGCCGGGCGTCGACTCGTCGCAGATCGACGCGTTCTTCAACGGCAAGGGCGGGTCGCTGCTCGGCCTGCTCAACCTCTTCTCGGGCTCGGCGCTCTCGCGCTTCTCGATCTTCGCGCTCGGGATCATGCCGTACGTCACGGCGTCGATCATCCTGCAGCTCCTGACGGTCGTCATCCCGACGCTCGAGCAGCTGCAGAAGGAAGGTGAAGCCGGGTACGCGAAGATCAACCAGTACACGCGCTACCTGACCGTCGTACTCGCGGCGGCGCAGTCGGCCGGCTACGCGTACCTCTTCCATCACGAGGGTGCGCTGCCGTCGAACCCGGGCCGGCTCGTGCTGATCATCGTCACGCTCACCGCCGGCACGACGCTGCTGATGTACATGGGCGAGCTGATCACGAAGCGCGGGATCGGTAACGGCATCTCGCTGCTGATCTTCGCCTCGATCCTCACCTCGGCTCCCGCCGGCATCAACGCGTGGATCAACGGCGGGCCGCTCGAGAAGCTCTTCTTCCCGCTCGTCGCGATCGGCGTCGTCGTCGCCGTCGTGTTCGTGCAGGAAGGGCAGCGCCGCATTCCGATCCAGTATGCGAAGCGGATGGTCGGACGCCGCCAGACGGCGGGCGGCTCGACCTACATGCCGCTGCGCGTGAACATGGCGGGCGTCATCCCGGTCATCTTCGCGGCGGCGCTGCTCGCGCTCCCGCAGACGGTGAGCTCGTTCGCGCCGAACACGCAGACCTTCGTCAACACGCACTTCTCGCCGAACGGCTACGCGTACCTCGGCGTCGAGGCGTTGCTGATCATCGTCTTCACCTACTTCTACACCGCGGTCCAGTTCAACCCGGTCGACCAGGCCGACAACCTGCGCAAGTACGGCGGGTACATCCCCGGCATCCGCCCGGGTCCGCCGACCGCGCAGTACCTCGACCGCGTGCTGACCCGGCTGACGCTGCCCGGCTCGCTGTTCCTCGCGGTCGTCGCGGTGCTGCCGTCGGTCTTCATCAACCACTTCGGGTTCTCGCAGGCGACCTCCCGCGCGCTCGGCGGTACCTCGGTGCTCATCGTCGTCGGCGTCGCGCTCGACACGATGCGGCAGATGGAGTCGCAGATGATGATGCGCTCCTACGAGGGCTTTCTGCGGTGAACCTGCTCGTGCTCGGCCCGCAGGGGGCCGGCAAGGGAACCCAGGCGAAGAGGATCTCCGCCGAGTACGAGATCCCGCACGTCGCGACCGGCGACATGTTCCGCGCGCTCGACGCGAGCACCGAGCTGGGGCGAGAGGTGGGGGAGTTCATGGCGCGGGGCGACCTCGTCCCCGACGCCCTGACGGTGGAGATGATCGAGAACCGCCTCGCCGAGCCCGATGCGGCGGACGGCTTCGTGCTCGACGGCTTCCCGCGCAACCTCGCGCAGGCCCGTGCGCTCGACGCGATGCTCGGCGGCATCGGCCGCGTGCTCGACGCCATCCTCTTCTTCGCCATCTCGGACGAGATCGGGATGGAGCGGGCGCTCTCGCGCGCCGCGCTCGAGGGCCGCGCCGACGACACCCGCGAGGTGATCGCACACCGGCTCGAGATCTATCACCGGGAGACAGAGCCGATCGTCGAGCACTATCGAACGACCGGCAAGCTGATTCCGCTCCATGCCGACCGCTCGATCGAGCAGGTCTGGTCGGAGATCTCCGAGGCGCTGCAGCAGGTCGTAACCGGCGTACGCTCGACGGAGCCGGATAAGAGCGGAGCCGCCGGCTTTGCCGGCGGTGGAGCGTCACGGTGATCATTCGCAAGTCGGCAGCCGAGATCGACACGATGGCGCGCGCCGGCACGGTCGTCGCGGAGACCCTCGCGCTGCTCGAGGAGCAGATCCAGCCGGGCATCACGACGGCGGAGCTCGACGCGATCGCCGAGGAGCACATCCGCTCCCGCGGCGGCGAGCCGACCTTCAAGGGCTACAAGGGGTACCCGGCCGCGACGTGCCTTTCCCCGAACGGCATGGTCGTCCACGGCATCCCCGGCACGGTGAAGCTGCAGGACGGCGACATTCTCTCGATCGACGTCGGCGTGACCCTGGACGGGTTCGTCGCCGACTCGGCGTGGACGTTTGCGGTCGGATCGATCTCGGCCGAGGCGCAGCGCCTCCTCGACACCTGCAAGGCGGCGCTCGACGCGGGGATCGCGGAGGCCCGGGTCGGGAACGCCGTCGTCGACATCTCGCGGGCGGTCCAGACGGTCACCGAGGCGGCCGGCTTCAGCGTCATCCGGAGCCTGGTCGGCCACGGGGTCGGGCGTTCCATGCACGAGGATCCCCAGGTGCCGAACTTCGTCTCGAGCTACGCCGGGCCGGAGCTCAAAGAGGGCATGACGATCGCGATCGAGCCGATGATCACCGCCGGCGGCCCGGACGTGTACGTCCACGACGACGAGTGGTCGATCTCGACCTCGGACGGCTCGCTGGCGGCCCACTTCGAGCACACCGTCGCGGTGACGGCCGACGGCCCGCGCATCCTCACAAACGGAAGGGTCCTGGTACCATGACGGCCCGCGTCACGAGGCGAAAGCCCGTGCGCCTCTTTTTCTGCCCATGAAAGTCAGACCATCCGTCAAGCCCATGTGCGAGCGCTGCCGCGTCATCAAGCGGCATGGGCGCACCATGGTCATT
>DASXDB010000142.1:0-4656 GCA_036490895.1 Gaiellaceae bacterium | reverse complement strand
TGGAGCCTCGCGATGTTCTGGAGCGCGATCGTCACGAGCTTCGACGAGCTACTGCTGTCGCGCCTCTTCCTCGGGATCGTGACCGCGTCGGCCGGCCCGCTCGTCGCGTCGCTCGTCGGCGACTACTTCCCGGCCGCTGAGCGCGGTCGCATCTACGGGTACATCCTCGCGGGCGAGCTGCTCGGCGCCGGCTTCGGGTTCGCCGTCACCGGTGACATCGCGACGATCTCGTGGCGCGCGGCGTTCGTCGTGCTCGCCGTCCCGGCGCTCGCGCTCGCCTGGTTCGTGGTCCGGCTGCCGGAGCCGAGGCGCGGCGGGACCGCCCCGCTCGAGAGCATTCACGCGCGGCCCGACGTGCAGGACGAAGTTAAGCCGAGCGACGCGCAGCAGCTCGCGCGCGAGCACGGGATCGAGCCCGATCCCTCCCTCGTGCTGAGGCACGAGAGCGTCGGCTTCGCGACGGCGGTTCGCCACGTGCTGCGCGTCCGGACGAACCTGGTCCTCATCGCGGCCAGCGCCTGCGGCTACTACTTCCTCGCGGGCATCCAGACCTTCGGCTCCGAGTTCGCGAAGGAGCAGTACAAGATCAACCAGGCGTTCGCGAACGTGCTCCTGCTGCTCGTCGGGGTCGGGGCGGTCGTGGGGGTGCTCGCGGGCGGGTTCCTCGGCGACTGGCTCGTGCGCAAGCGGTACCTGAAAGGCCGCATCCTGATCAGCGTGATCGCCGCGACCGGCGCGACGGTCTTGTTCGTGCCGGCGCTCTTCGTCCGCAGCGCGTTCGGCGCTCTCCCCTACCTCGCACTCGCTGCGATGGCGCTCTCCGCGCAGAACCCACCGCTCGACGCCGCGCGGCTCGACATCATGCCGGCGCAGCTGTGGGGCCGCGCCGAGGCGATTCGCACCGTCCTGCGCGGCGTCGCCCAGGCGCTCGCGCCGCTGCTCTTCGGGGTCGTCTCCGACTACGTCTTCGGCGGCGGCCGTGTCGGCCTGCAGCTCACCTTCGTCGTCATGCTGCTTCCGCTCGCGGCGAGCGCGGCACTGCTCTTTCGCGCGCTCGACACGTATCCGCGCGACGTCGCCTCCGCCGCGGCGTCGGCCGATGCGACCGACGAGTGGAGCTGGGACGATCACTCCCGCCGCCGGAACCGCTCCGCCCACTGATGCGCGTCGAGGTCGCGCGGCAGCGCGCCGCCGACTCGACGCCCGCGCCGAAACGCGTCCGCCACGAACCTGCGGTAGGCGGCGAGCTCGTTCGGCTCGATCAGCGGGCGCGACCGACGGGTGGCGACGAGCACGCCGGCGTCGCACGACGGGGGCGGCTCGAACGCCGATGCGGGCAGCTTGCGCTCGACGCGCAGCTCGTGGAACGCGCCCCAGAGGATGCCGCTGACACTGCTCGGAGCGGGAAGACCGCGCTTGACCGCGACGCCCCACTCGACGATCAGGTCGGCACGCTCGAGCGGTAGGCGCGGGTCGTCGAGCAGCCGGTGCAGCAGGTCGTTCGTGTGCGCGAACGGGATGTTCGCGACGACGCGGAACGGCTCGTCGGGCAGCGCGACCGCAACCGCATCGCCGACGACGACCTGCACGTTCGCCCAGCGGCCGCGTAGGCACGCCGCAAGCTGTGGATCGAGCTCGATCGCGACGACGCGCCGTGCGACGCGCGCGAGCTCGGCCGTCAGCCGGCCCGAGCCGGCACCGATGTCGACGACGAGGTCGCGTGCGGAGACGTCCGCGCCGGCGACGATCGCGGCGGCGAGCGAACGGCTGCGAAGGAAGTGACGGCTACGCGGACGGTGCGGCCGCGCCGATGCGCGGCGACCTGCCACGGAAGACCTGCGTGACGCACGACATCGCCGGAACTATACGGCGCGGGCCGAGCTCGGCAGACCGGTCGCGGCCGGAGGCTTCACGCCGAGCCAGTGGAAGATCGGCGGTGCATCATCCGGGACGCGCGGGTTGGGCGGCGGTGTCGGCAGCGCCACGTGGGCGAGGCGCTCCGCCAGCTCGATCGCTCCCTTGATGCTGTCCATACCTGACAATTTTGTCTGGCCAGGCAATCTCCTCCAGGGTCGAAGGCCTGGCTCGTCCCACCCGTTCGACCGGCTCCAGGTTTAGGTTTCACCTGCTCGTGCCGATAGGAGTGGTGATGCTGATGTTCCTGCTCATCGCTTTGCTGTCGATCGCCATGATCGACACCGCGGTCGGCGTGGTCGCCCACGTCGGTCGCCGCTAGTGCGGCGTCTCCCAACGTCTCACCCGAAAGCAATCGTTCGAGGACGCCGCACTATTCCGGCCGCTCTGCGGCCGGCGGCCGCGAAGCGTCCGAGTAGTGCCGCCTCTGCGATCCCATTCGTTTCCGGTCAACGTTAGGAGAGGCCGCACTAGGTCAGGTAGAAGGACACCCCGAAGCCTAGGAGGATCGCCGTGGCCGCCGCCAGGGCGACCAGGCGCCGATCCGATTCCGCATAGAAGCGGGCGACGGCCTCCGGGGCATACCGAACAGGCAGCACCGCGCTGCCGCCGAGCACGAGGCCGGCGACGAGCAGTAGGACCGTCAGCACCATCGACGTGAGCGGCCGCGACTTCGCGGTGCTCACCGGCGGCGTCGCGACGTGATGAACGGCCTTCGGCTTCGTCGTCTTCTTCGTCGACGTCGTGTGCTTGGCCGTGGACTTGGCGGGCGCCGTCCCGCCGAACGCGGTCGGATGCCGCGCAGCCCAGCGCGAGTACGAGTGCCCCCGCGCGGTGAGGAAGGCCTTCAGCTGCGCAGGCGTCGTAAACGCGCGCCCGTCCCACATGAGTGCGTCAGGCTGGCCGATCGTCTTCGGCCCGGTCGCGGGCGCCGTCAGCGTCTGCACGACGCGCACCCAGACGACGGCCATCCCGGCGGCCAGAACAAGGGTGACGCAGATGGTCAGCACCCTGTTCAGCTGCCTGCGGCGCGAGCGTTTGAGCGTCCCTGTTGCTATCACGGAAGTGTTGCACCGACCGCGCGGAATGCAACCGCGCGGCGGTGGCTACCCGACCGCTCCGGCGCCCTTCGCAGGCTTCGCCTGGAGGACGGCGAAGGCTGCGGGATGGCGGCTGACCCACCGGCTGTACGACACATGTTTGGCGTTCAGGTAGTGCCGCAGCTGGCCCTCAGTCGTGAAAACGCGGTTCTGCCAGACGACCGCGCGCGGCTGCCCGATCGGCTGCTTCTTCTCGATGCTCGCAGTCAACGTGCTGACGACCTTCGCCCAAACGAGCACCAGCGCACCCAGGAGGACCAGGGTCATCACGATGGTCACGAAGCGGTTGAACGCGACGCGGAGCCCATGCGCAAGGGCGACGGACATGTCCTTAGTTTCGCAGGATTGCCACGATCTGCAAGAGCCGCGAACCTCTCCAAAAGGCTAGGACCGGAGCGTTCAGATCGCCTTACGGTGCGGCGATGAGGCGGGTCGGAACTCTCGATCTCGGGCTGCTCGCCGTGGCCGTCGCCCTGTGGTGCCTGCTCCTCGTGTTCCTGCCGGCCGGGATGAGCCCGGACGGCTGGTACGCCTTGCTCGGAGGCGACGTGATCGTCCATCACGGGCTGCCCAGCCACGACACGTTGACCGTGTGGGGGTACGGCCGGCGGTGGGTCGACCAGCAGTGGCTCGCGCAGCTCGCGTACTACGGGCTCTATGCCCTGGGCGGTCTCCGGCTCGCGTTGCTCGCGAACGCCGCCGTCGTCGTCGGTTCGTTCTGGGCCGCGGCGCAGCTCGGCGGCGCCCGTCGCGCAGTGCTGTGGGTGCCCGCGCTCGCGGCGATCGCGCTCGGGGTGAGCTCGTCGGCGCTCCGGCCGCAAACCCTCGTTCTACCGCTCTTCGTCGCGGTGGCGTGGCTGCTGGCGGAGGACGCCAGAGCACCGTCGCGACGCGTGTTCTGGGCGATCCCGCTCCTTGTGCTCTGGGCGAACCTGCACGGCACCGCCACGCTCGGGGTTCTCCTCGTCCTGCTCGCGGTTGCCACCGAGGCATGGCCCCGACGACGGCCGACATGGCGTACGTCGTCGCTCGGTGTGCTCGCGTTCGCCGCCTTGTTCGCGTCTCCCTATGCAGCGCACCTGCCCGGCTACTACCGCACCGTGCTCTTCAACGGCGAGTTCGCGAAGTACCTACCGGACTGGATGCCCACCGCGCTCGCTCCGGCAACCGCCGCGTTCTACCTGCTCGCGTTCGTCGCGGTCTTCGCGATGGCGCGTGCTCCACGATCGTTGACGCTGTTCGAGAAATGGACAGTCGTCGTGCTGCTCGTGCTCGCAGTCGAGGCAACGCGCGGCGTGACGTGGTTCACGCTGTTCGTCCTCGTCGCTCTACCGCAGGCGCTGGACGCGTGGTCGCTGCCGAGCCTGCGGATTCCCGGCAGCCGCGCTGCCGTGTTGCTCGTTGCCGGCATCGCGCTGGTCGTCACGGCCTCGCGCCCGTCGTCGTGGTTCACCCGCGACTACCCGACATCATCGGCCCACCTCGTCGCCGAAGTCGCAGGGCCGAACGCTGCGGTGTTCGCAAACGGCGCGTTCGACGACTGGCTGCTGTTGAAGGAACCGTCGCTCCGCGGCCGCGTCGCGTACGACGCGCGCTTCGAGGTGTTGCCGCACGGCCGCCTCGCCGATGCGGCGGCGGTGTC
>DASXDB010000141.1:0-6087 GCA_036490895.1 Gaiellaceae bacterium | reverse complement strand
GCTGGCGGCCGAGCTCGCCGCGCGGATGGCCGAGGTCGAAGACGTCGAGTCGACCGAGGTCGCCGGTCCCGGCTTCATCAACCTGCGGCTCGCCGACTCGTTCTTCGTCGGCGCGCTCGGCGAGGTCGGAGAGGGCTACGGCGGCAAGTGGGCGGCCGGCGCGCCCGAGCGAGTCCAGGTCGAGATGGTGTCGGCGAACCCGACCGGCCCGCTGCTCGTGTCGCACGCGCGCAACGGTGCGTACGGCGACAGCGTCGCGCGGCTGCTCGCGTTCGGCGGGCACGCCGTCCAGCGCGAGTACTACTACAACGACGCCGGTGCGCAGATCGACCGCTTCCGCGCGTCGGTCGATGCGCTGCGGCGCGGCGACCGGGTAGCGGAGGACGGCTATCACGGCGACTACGTCCGCGATCTCGCAGCGCAGGACGGCGACCCGCTGCCGCGCATGCTCGCGTCGATCGAGGGAACCCTCGAGCGCTTCCGCATCCACTTCGACAGCTGGGCGCTGCAGAGCGAGCTCGAACAGCGCCTGCCCGAGTTCCTGCCGCGGCTCGACACATACGAGAAGGACGGCGCGTTGTGGGCTCGCTCGTCCGCGTACGGCGACGAGCAGGACTGGGTGATCATCCGGTCTGCGGACAAGGGCGGCACGCCGACGTACCGCGCGGCCGACATCGTGTATCTCACCGACAAGCTCGACCGGGGATACGACAAGGCGATGTACGTCCTCGGCGCCGACCACCACGCGACGGCGCGTTGGTACGCCGCGATCGCGCGCATGCTCGGCTACGACGAGTCACGCGTCGAGGTGCTGCTGTACCAGTTCGTCCATCTGACGACCGGCGACGAGGCCGCCAAGGTGTCGAAGCGCGCCGGGAACGTGGTGTTCCTCGACGAGCTCATCGACCAGATCGGCGTCGACGCCGCGCGCTGGTACCTCGTCAACCGCGGCCCCGACCAGACGATCGACATCGACCTCGACCTCGCGGCCGAGAAGTCGAACAAGAACCCGGTGTACTACGTGCAGTACGCGCACGCGCGCATCGCCGCGATCCTGCGGAATGCAGGCGGTTCGGGCGAGTTCGTGTCGAGTCGACACACGCTCGAGAACGAGGAGCGTGAGCTGATCAAGCGGCTCACCGATTTCCCGGTAACGGTTCGGGAGGCCGCCGACCGGCGCGGCCCGCAGCTGATCCCGGCGTACGCGATCCGGCTCGCCGACGACTTCCACCGCTTCTATCACGAGTGCCGGGTGATCGGCTCGCCCGAGGAAGCGTTCCGGCTCGGGCTGTGCAGTGCGGTGCAGGGGGTGATTGCCCGGTGTCTCGATTTGGTGGGCGTGGAGGCTCCCGAACGGATGTGAGCTTCGAACTGGTGTCAGACACCCTTGGTGTCTGACACCAGTTCGGGTCTGGCGTAGATCCGTCTGACGATCTCCTCGATGTCCGGTTCTGCGACCTGCAAGTCGACGAGCCGGGCCGCCTGCGCGACGCGCGCCGTCAGCTCCGACGCGGAGCCGCGGAACCGCAGCCACTGGCGCGGGCCGTCGACCCGGTCGACGACCGCGCCCTCGACGTCGAGCGGCGGCGCAGGCTCTTCGAGATCGATGACGAGCGTCCGCTCGCCGCCGTAGCGCTCCTTCAGCTCGGGAATGCCGCCGTCCCAGATCAGCGAGCCGTGGTCGATCACGAGCAGGCGGTTGCAAAGGCGCTCGATGTCGCCGAGATCGTGCGTCGTCAGCATCACCGTGACGCCGTCCTCCCGGTTGATCTCGACGAGAAAGTCGCGCACGCGCTGCTTCGCGACGACGTCGAGGCCGATCGTCGGCTCGTCGAGGAACAGGAGCTCGGGCGCGTGGAGCATCGCCGCCGTCAGCTCGCCGCGGATTCGCTGCCCGAGCGAGAGCTGCCGGACCGGTGTGTCGAGGAACGCATCGAGCTCGAGAACCTCGCGGAACCGGGCGAGATTCGTCCGGTGGCGATCGGCCGGCACGCGATAGATGTGCCGCAGGAGCTCGAACGAGTCCCGCAGCGGCAGGTCCCACCAGAGCTGGATCCGCTGGCCGAACATGGCGCCGATCCGGTGTGCGAGCTCGATGCGCTTCCGTGACGGCTCGAGACCGGCGACCGAGATGTGCCCGGCCGTCGGCACGAGGATGCCGGTGAGCATCTTGATCGTCGTCGACTTGCCTGCGCCGTTCGGGCCGAGGTACCCGAGGAGCTCGCCGCGGTCGACGCGAAACGAGATGCCGTTCACCGCAGTGACCACGTGACGCTCGCGCCGGAAGCGGCCGCGGCGCACGACGAACTCCTTTCGGAGCCCTTCGACCTCGATCATCCGCCGGCGCTCCGGTAGTGGCGGACTGCGGACCGCCAGATCAGCCCGGCGACGAGCGCGGAGACGACGGCGACGGCGGGCGAGCAGAACTCGAGGAAGCGCGGCAGCCCGAGGGGGTCGGTCTTCCCGAGCACGTACAACGCGGGGAAGTAGCAGACGAATGCGAGCGGGATGACGAACCCGAGGAGCCGCCGGAGCCAGGTCGCGTAGATGTCGAACGGGTACTGCGCCATCGCCGTGCCACCGTAGGTGAACGCGTTCGTGAATTCGCCGCCGTCCGTCGTCCAGAACGCGATGCACGCGCCCACGACCCAGATCGACGAGAAGATCACGATCGCGCTCGGCACCGACACGACGAGCACGAGCACGCGCAGGACCGTCCAGTGGATCGTGAGGGTCGACAGCGCGTAGACGAGGACGATCGAGCCCTGCACGACCCGCGCGATCCGCCGTAGCGCGAAGTCGGACGAAATCACCTGGAAGAGCGTCCCGCGCGGTCGCACGAGCAGGATGTCGAAGTTCCCGTCGCGGATCTTCTGCGGGAACTGGTCGAGCTGCCCGATCAGCATGTCGGTGACCGCGAACGTGATCGACGAGAGGGCGTAGAGGAACGCGACCTCGTGCACGCTCCACTCGTTGAGCCGCGAGACGTTCCGGAAGATGACCAGGACGACCAGAAAGTCGATGAACGAGATCCAGAACGAGCCGAACGCGTCGAGCGCGAACGAGAGGCGGTACTGGAGCTGGGAGCGGATCTGGGCTCCGACGAGCCGCCGCCAGACGAGGACCGCGTCAACCACCTTGCACGGCCAGCTTGCGCGTCGCGCGCCGCAGAACGAGCTGCCCGATCGCGAGCAGCGCGAGCGCCCAGAAGAGCTGCAGGCCGAGCACCCCGAGCAGCGCGGCTCCGTCGCGCTTGCCGAGCCAGATGTCGACCGGCGTCTGGATCACCGAGCCGAACGGCAGGGCGTAACAAAGGTCACGCAGCGCGGTCGGCATGAATCGCAGCGGGATCGCCATGCCTGAGAAGAAGATGACGATCGTCGTCGAGAGCGTGACGACACCGCGAAAGTCGAGGAGCCAGAACGCGATCGAGTTGTAGATGAACCGAAAGCCGAAGCTGACGACCACGGCGAGCGTGAGGCTGACGACGAACGCGAGCGCGTCGAGCGGCGACGGATAGCGCAGCTCGAAAACGAGCGCGCCGAGGATGAACGGGGGCAGTCCGCGAAACAGGAAGTGATACGGCGCGCGCCCGAGGTCGAAGGCGAGCCAGTACCGCTGCGGGTTGAGCGGCCGCAGTAGGTCGGTTGCGATCGAGCCGTCCCGGATCCGCCAGGCGAGCTCCCACCAGCTGAAGATGTAGACCGTCATGATCATCGACTGCGAGAGCCAGACGTAGGTCACCGCGTCGCCGGCGTCGAACCCGCCGACGTCGGCGCGGGTGCGATAGACGGCGAGCAGGATGTACGCGAGCAGGAACCCGAAGATGGTGTTCGTGAACGCCCCCGCGACGGTGGCCCACGGATACGCCGCGTAGCGGCCCCAGCCGCGCTTTGCGATCTCCCAGTCGAGGCGCACCCGCTTCACTCTAGGATCCGAGGCCGATGAGCAGCACCCGGCCAGACCGGAACCTCGCGCTCGAGTTGGTGCGCGTCACGGAGGCGGCGGCGATGGGAGCCGGCCGCTGGATCGGCCGAGGCGACAAGTACGCCGCCGACCAGGCCGCCGTCGACGCGATGCGGGCGATGCTCGACACGGTCGCCATGACGGGCATCGTGGTGATCGGCGAAGGGGAGAAGGACGAGGCGCCGATGCTCTACAACGGCGAGGAGGTCGGGGAAGGCGGCGGCCCGGAGGTCGACGTCGCCGTCGACCCGCTCGAGGGCACGCGCCTGACCGCGCTCGGGCAGCCGAATGCGATCGCCGTGATCGCAGCGGCCGAGCGCGGCTCGCTGTTCTTCCCCGGCGCGGCCGTGTACATGGAGAAGATCGCCGTCGGCGCCGACGCGATCGAAGCGATCGACATCAATGCGTCCCCTGCCGACAACATCGCCGCCGTCGCGAAGGCTAAGGGACGTCGCGTGACCGACATCAGCGTCACGGTCCTCGAGCGCGACCGCCACGAGCAGCTGATCTCGGAGCTGCGCGAGGCCGGTGCGCGCGTGAACCTGATCCGCGACGGCGACGTCGCGCCCGCGATCGCGGCTGCGCGGCCGGGGACCGGCGTCGACATGCTGTACGGCATCGGCGGCACGCCCGAGGGCGTGATCTCCGCGTGCGCGCTGAAGTGCGTGGGCGGCGGGATCCAGGCAAAGCTCTGGCCGCGGACGGACGACGAGCGGCAGGCACTCGTCGACGCCGGATACGACCTCGACCGCGTTCTCATGACCGACGACCTGGTCCGGAGCGACAACGTCTTCGTCGCCGCGACGGGAGTCACGACCGGCGCGCTCCTGCGCGGCATTCGCTACGTACGTGACGGGGCGATCACCGACTCGATCGTGATGCGCTCGCGCTCCGGCACTGTTCGCCGCATCGAAGCGCGGCACCAACTGACCAAGCTGACGCAGTTCACGGGAAGGGAGTACTGATGGGGATCGGACTTGACGAGCTCGGCTATGACGAGAAGCTGTACATCCTGGCGTTCGACCATCGCGGGTCGTTCGAGAAGATGGTCGGCGACGTCGACCGCGTGCCCGGCGCGAAGACGCTCATCTGGGAGGGGTTCCAGCGGGCGGTCGAGCTCGGCGCGGACAAGGCGTCCGCCGGCGTGCTCGTCGACGGACAGTACGGCCCGACCGTCGCGCGCGAGGCGAAGGCGGGCGGCTACAAGCTCGCGATGCCGGTGGAGAAGTCGGGTCAGAACGAGTTCGACTTCGAGTACGGCGATCAGTTCGGCGAGAAGATCGAGGAGTTCGATTCGGACTTTTCGAAGGTGCTCGTCCGCTACAACCCGGAAGGCGATCGCGCGATGAACGAGCGCCAGGTCGAGAAGCTACGGCGCCTCTCGGAGTGGCTGCACGAGCATCACCGCAAGTATCTGTTCGAGCTGCTCGTCCCGGCCGAGCCGGCACAGCTCGAGCGTGTCGGCGGCGACGCCGACCGCTACGACACCGAGCTTCGTCCGGAGCTGATGATGGAGGCGATCCTGCAGCTGCAGAACGGGGGAGTCGAGGCCGACATCTGGAAGATCGAGGGCATCGACGACCGCGAGGCGTGCCGCGAGATTGCGCAGCTCGTCCGTCGCGAGGGTCGCGACCGCGTGTCGTGCGTCGTCCTCGGCCGCGGCGCCTCCGACGCGAAGGTCGACGAGTGGCTGCGGGCCGGCGCAGGCCTCGACGGGTACATCGGGTTCGCGATCGGCCGATCCATCTTCGGCGAGTCGGTGAAGGCGTATGCGGCCGGCGGCGACGACTTCGACCACGATGCGGCCGTGGACAAGATCGCGCGCAACTACCTGAGATTCATCGAGGTGTACGAGGGGGCCCATGCTCCGGCGTAGACTGTCGTCATGCGGTCCTTGGTGAACCGCGTTCTGGTGTGGCTCGGACTGCGCAAGCAGCCGCCGCCGGACATCGGCGTCCGGGAGCCGAGACGTCCGGTACCGTCGGGCTCGAGCGGCGCGATCTCGCTCGAGCCGGACGACCGCTGACCCGGGCTAGAATCGTCGGCACGCGGGCGTAGCTCAGTTGGTAGAGCATCAGCTTCCCAAGCTGAGGGTCGTGGGTTCGAGCCCCATCGCCCGCT
>DASXDB010000140.1:0-2014 GCA_036490895.1 Gaiellaceae bacterium | reverse complement strand
ACGTCGGTAAGCCTACTGCGGCTAGCCAAGGGTCGAGCGTCGAGTTAGCGGTTCGGGCGGTACCCGGGCGCGTGCGAATCGTCACGATTCCCGGAGACCGATGTCGCACTCCGCTCTACTCGTCATCGCGGGAGCGGTGGTCACCTTCGTGCTCGCCGCCCTCGTGTTCCGGCCGACCGGCACGGCCGAGGAACGGCGCATGCGCGAAGAGCGAAAGGTCCTCCGGGCACTCGAAGGCCAGCGCCGCATCCAGGCCGCGCGGCGTGCGCAAGAGGAGAAGCGGCGCATGGCGGTCATCGACGCGCGGCGCCCGTCCGAGCCGGAGCCCGACGACCGGCAGGAGATCGAAGAGCACGCGGGGGCCGAGCGCCGCGCCGCCGAGCACGAGCGCAAGCGCCGGGACAAAGAGCTGGCAGCCGAGCTCAAGGCGCAACACGTCGCCGAAAAGGCTGCGAGCCGGCAGGCCGAGCAGGAGCGGAAGGAAGCGGCGAAGGCGGAGCGGGCGGCCGAGCGTCAGCGGCAACAGGAAGAGATCGCCGCGACCCGGGCGGAGCAGGAGGCACGGGTTCCGGAGGCTGTCACGGCCGACGAGGAAACGACGCCGCTCGCCGAGCTGCCGCTCTTCTCGTGGGCGAATCGCGACGACGACCCGCCCGC
Organism: Gaiellaceae bacterium; assembly: GCA_036490895.1. GTDB lineage: Bacteria > Actinomycetota > Thermoleophilia > Gaiellales > Gaiellaceae > PALSA-600. The sequence goes on along the minus strand of DASXDB010000140.1, from coordinate 1,357 downwards.
CGACGAGACGCGCTAGCCGGCGCGGCGCAGCACCTGGACCTGCACGCCGTCGGGACCGACCGAACTGCTCTCGACCAGCTCGAACTTGAGGCGGTCGATTCCGTCCGGGAACATGCGCCGGCCGCGCCCGAGAATCGTCGGGAAGACCATCAGCCTCAGCTCGTCGACGAGATCCGCCCCGAGGAGCGTCTCGACCAGCTTCCCGCTGCCGGAGACGAGGATCGAGCCGTCCGTCTCGTCCTTCAGCTTCCGCACCTGCTCGACGACGTCGGCGGCGATCACGGTCGTGTTGTTCCACTGCGGATCGGTGAGCGTCGTCGAGACGACGAACTTCGGGTCGTTGTTCAGCTTGTCCGCGAACGGCCCGTCGCGCGAAGGCCACGCGGCGGCGAACCCTTCGTACGTGACGCGCCCGAGCAGCTGCACCTTGGCGTCCATCAACTCGTCGAGCTTGAACGTGTTCCCCTCGTCGCCGCGGTCGTACTCGAACGTCCAGCCGCCATACTCGTAGCCCTCGGCTCCGCCTGGATCCTCGAACACCCCGTCGAGCGAGACGAACTCTGTCACCACGATCGTTCCCATCACGTCACCTCCGTCGTTGAGCAAGTCTTCCCATACGACTCTGCGGCGACTCGATACTCATCGCGAACAGGATCGCTGCGCCGAGGACCATCAGCCCCCAGCCGATCGAAGCGGTCGGCTGCAGCAAGCCCGGGAACTGCCGGTCCGTCCACCCGCGCTTCCAGATCTGCTCCGTCCAGAAGTCGTTCGCCATGTTCCCGAGCCCGTACGCCGCCATCAAGGAGAGGTAGGCGGCGAGGAGCAGCCGCAGCCCACGCGGACGGATGTCGGGAACGAGACGTGAGAGGAACACCGCGGCGAGGAAGAGCAACAGCCCGTCGAGGCCGTGATGGTGCCCGTGGTGCACCGCGACCTCCGCCCCGCGCGTTCGGTACTCGCCCGTCTCGAAGACGCGACCGAGCAGCGGCACGCCGTCGAGGTAGAACCCGAGCTCGGCGAAGATCCACGGCAGGGCGACGAGGACGGCCACGATCCCGAAAACGTCCCGGAACCCGTCGCCGCGCGCGTTTCGCGACCAGCCGCCGAACCCGCACAGCCCCGACAGGCCGAGTGCCACCAGCACACCGGCGGCCGCGATCGCGTTCACGGGCCGAGCGTCGAGGTTCGACTGGTCGACCACGCCCGGCCAGAACACCGGCAGGCACAACACGATCCCGGCGATCGCGACCACCCGTAGGCGACGGACGCGGTCGATCAGCACGAGCAGGATCGCGATCGCGACGAGCGCGGTCGGGAAGTTCGCGTCGACGAGCACGCGGCTGAGGCCGCCCTCGAG
>DASXDB010000139.1:0-8571 GCA_036490895.1 Gaiellaceae bacterium | reverse complement strand
GCGGGCCCGGCCGCCCGAAGGCGCCGTCTTCGGGTCGGTGATCATGAAGAACAGGAAGACGAGGACTTCGGGCGAGCTGATCAGGATCCACCAGAGATTCCAACCTGTGATCGGGCCGAGGTGCCACCGCGCGGTCATCTGATGCCCGGTGAGCGCGAGCACGCCGATCCCGAGTGCGAACGCCGCCCAGAACCCGAGCGCGACGCGCAGGAGGTGCAGCCGGCGCAGGATCGTGAAGCCGCCCGTCACGATGATCGCGAGCGCGAGCGCCATCCACCACGACATGGGTCCCCACCAGAAGTCGAGCGGCTCCGCGCGACCGCGACCGAGGATCACGAAGCAGGCGACGAGGCCGATGTTGGACGGGTTGAAGATGTGCTCGCCCTTCCACTTGATCACGTGCTTCGAGAGGAGCGAGCCGCCCGCGACGGCGACGTACAGCCACCACGAGCGAAAGCTCCACCAGTCGCCGTGCGGCATTCCCGGCACGCGCAGCACGAAGGCGACGCCGTTCCCGGTCAGGAGGGCGCTCGCCGGCCACATGATCACGCGCTTCATCCGGAACGTGATCGCGATCTCGAGCACGGCGCAGGTGCCGAGCGCGACCAGGATCTGGCTGATCGAGAGCCGGAAGTTGAACGCGACCTGACCGAGGACCTGGAGCGACGTGATCGTCGCCGCCAGGTGAAGGCGCGGATCCTTGAGCTTCGGGAGGACGACCGGGTACGTCGTCCCGCGGATCGCGACGGCGGTCATCGCGACCAATCTAGACTCGACGGATGCGCCTCGCCAGAGCACGGGCCATCGTCGACGACGTGGTCGCGAACGCGACCGGCCCCGTCTCGGTCTTCGTGGCCGACACGCACGGCGAGCTCGTTGCGGCCGCCACCATGGACGGCGCGGCCCCGGACACCCGCCTGAACGCCCGGCGAAAGGCCTATACCGCGGCCCGCAGCGATGCCCGATCGACGCGGGAGCTCGCCGAGAAGGTGAAGGACGATCCTGTCGAGCGCGCGAGCTTCGACCCGCTGTTCACGTTCTTCCTCGGCGGAGTCGCGGTCTTCGAGGGCGACCGGCGCGTGGGTGCGGTCGGCGTGAGCGGCCTTCCGGGCGAGACGGACGAGCAGCTCGCGCTCGGCGCTATCGAACGATCCGCGGATCGCTGAACACGTCCGTCTCGTCGCGGCTGCGCGTCGAGAACTCCGACACGATCGCCCCCTCCGCGTCGGCGCGGAACCAGTGCAGCGTGTTCGGCGGGATCGTGAACTGATCGCCGGGGCGGAGCTCGACCTCACCGTGGCCGTCGACCCAGAGCACGACGCTGCCGGTGCGACACCGGAACGTCTCCTCCTTGCCCGGATCGTCGCCGGCGGGCGGATGGCGGTGCTCGGGGCACGTCTGGCCGGGGAAGAGGACGAGCTCCTTCGCGCACACGCGCTCCGTGTTGACGTAGACGACCACCTGGAGTCCGATCTCGTCGAGGCGGCCGAGCCCGAAGTCGGCGACCTCGATCTCCCGCTGCTCGGCGGGCGTGAGGGCGATGCCTGCCTCCGCGAGCATCGCGGCCGCGCGGGCGCGGGCCTCGGCCTCCGTCACAGCGTCACCGGAGCGCTCGCTGCTGCCGACGCATGCAGCGCCCCGAGCGCGCGTGCCTGGCCCATCGCGTCGTCGCGCGCCAGCAGCAGCTCGGCCGTGCCTCGAATCGCGTCGCTCATGTTCTCGAGCTCGAGGCGATAGGAGTCCTGCTGCTCGAGCTCGATCCGCTCGACCTCGCCCTCGTGGCGCAGCTCGATCCCAGGACGGAGACAGTGCCACGGATCATCGACGAACAGCGAGCCCTCACTGCCGATCGCTTCCAGCTCGTCGCGGTTCGGCAGCGCGGTGCCGCAGTCGAAGGTCGCGATCACGTTCCCGGGGAAGCGGAGCGTTCCGGTGGACACCCAGTCGGTCCCGGTCGGCCCGTACCACGCCTCGGCGAAGACGCGCTCCGGCTCGCCCGCGAAGAAGCGGGAGCCCGAGACGTTGTAACACCCGACATCCATCAGCGCTCCGCCGTCGACCTCGGTCTTGAGTCGGATGTTGGTCTCGTCGTACAGCGAGTAGCTGAAGGTCGAGCGCACGAGGCGCAGCTCGCCGATCGCGCCCTGGTCGACGAGCTCCTTCAGCCGCGCGGTCTGTGGGTTGTGGCGCCACATGAACGCCTCGCTAAGCAGGCGACCGGTTCGGTCTGCCACGTCGAACGCGTCTGTGACCTCCTGCGGATGGCGCGAGAAGGGCTTCTCGCAGAGCACGTGCTTGCCGGCCTCGAGCGCCTTGACCGACCACTCCTGGTGGAGGTTGTTCGGCAGCGAGATGTAGACGGCGTCGATCTGGTCGTCGGCGAGCAGCGCCTCGTAGCTTCCGTAGGCGCGCGGGATCTCCCACCAGCTCGCGTACTGCTCGGCGCGCGCCCGGTCGCGGCTCGCGACCCCGACGAGGTCGACTTTCGGTGAGGCCTTCGCGCCGGGGATCACCTTCCGGTTGATGTCGGCGGTGGAGACGATCCCCCAACGGACCGGCGAGTCGTCAGGCACCCGCGCCCTGCTTCTCCATCAGCTTGCCGTCGCGGATCGTCTGTGCCATGTCCTTCGACTGCTCCCGGTACCAGGTCCCGTTCTCGAACTGGATCGCGGGATACTGCGACTGGCCCGTTCCTTCGACCATCGCCGCCGGCCGGTTGTTGCGGCCCGGCCACGGGCCGCGGACGAGCTCGTATGCGACGCCCTGGTCGTCCAGCGCCTTCTGCACCTTCCAGCACGGATGACCGCCGAACTTCGCCCAGGTGTTCTTGCAGCGATAGAGCTTCACAGCCATGCCAGCCTCCTTCGGGTCGAGATCTCTACTATCGCGCAGGTGGCGACGATCGGCGTAGGCATGCTCGGGTACGCGTTCATGGGCAAGGCCCACTCGAACGCGTTCAAGAAGATCTCGTACATCACCTGGCCGCCGCCGCTTGAGCCGAAGCTCGTCGGCATCGCCGGGCGCAACACCGAGGCGGTCGAGGAGGCGGCCCGCCGGTACGGCTTCGAGTACGCGACCGACGACTGGCGGCGGCTCGTCGAAGACGAGACGATCGGGCTGTTCGACAACGGCGGCCCGAACGCGCTCCACGCCGAGCCGTCGATCGCGGCGGCCCGCGCGGGAAAGCACGTCGTGTGCGAGAAGCCGCTCGGCCGCGACGCGGCCGAGAGCTACGACATCTGGCGCGCGGTCGAGGCGACGGGCGTCAAGCACATGTGCGCGTTCAACTACCGCTTCGTGCCGGCGATCCGGCTCGCGCGCGAGCTGGTCGAGGCGGGCGAGCTGGGAGAGGTGCGCCACTTCCGCGGCCGCTACCTGCAGGACTGGGGCGACGACGCCTCGCTCGACACGTGGCGGTTCGACGCGAATGCGGCCGGCTCCGGCGCGCTGGGGGACCTGATGGCGCACGTCGTCGACCTCGCGCGGTTCCTGAACGGCGAGCCGGCGACCGTGCAGGGGTTCACCCACACGTTCCTCCCGAATCGGCAGGTCGACGACGCGGTCGAGGCGGCGGTGACGTTCGAGAACGGCTCCATCGGCACGCTCGAGGCCACGCGCTTTGCGCACGGGCGCCGCAACGCGCTGCAATGGGAGATCAACGGCACGAAGGGCTCGCTCGCGTTCGACATGGAGCGGATGAACGAGCTGCGGGTCTTCCGCGCCGACGGCGACCGGGCGCGCGGCTTCAAGACCGTGCTCGTCTCGGAGGCCGATCATCCGTTCTGGCAGCACTGGTGGCCGCCCGGGCACATCATCGGTTGGGGCGACACGTTCGTGCACGAGCTGCATCACCTCCTGCAGGCGATCGCCGACGACACACCGGTCGCGCCGTACGGTGCGACGTTCGAGGACGGCTACCGCGCGGCCGAGATCTGCGACGCGATCGTTCGCTCGGGCGCGAGCGGCGGCCGCGAGACGATCAGCTACCGCTCATGACCGGCACGTACGTGGTGTTTCAGAAGACCGGTGAGAATGACTGGCGTGTCGTCGGCGAGGTCAACCGGCGTCCCGGTTTGCCTGCGCGCAAGAGTCGCGTGCAAGCGGTCAGGGACGTGATCGGCCGCGAGCCGTTCACGAACGAGGCGTTCGCCGTTCTCCAGCGCAGCGAATGGCGCAACGCCCTCGACAGCTAGATGCACGACGAGTCAGCCGCCTGGAACGCGGAAGCGCACGAGTGGGTCGATCGGATCCGCGAGGGAATGGGCGGCCGCGTCCACGCGCACGACGCGTCGCTCTACGGGCTCCTGCCGCCTCCGAGCGGGGTGACGCTCGACGTCGGCTGCGGCGAGGGACGCATCTCGCGCGAGCTGCGCGCGCGCGGCTACGACGTCCACGGTTTCGACGCGTCGGAGACGCTCGTCGGCGAGGCGCGTCGCGCCGACCCCGACGGCCGCTACGACGTCGCTCGCATCGACGCGCTGCCGGTCGACGACGGCGCGGCCCGGCTCGTCGTCTGCGTGAACGTGCTCCCGCACCTCCACGATCTCGAAAGCGCTGCCCGCGAGCTGGCGCGCGTCCTCGGCCCGGGCGGGTCGTTGCTGATCGGGACGATCCATCCTGTCGCGCAGGCGGGCACGTTCGACGAGGAGGCTGGAGAGCTGCGGCTGCGCGGCTACTTCACCCACGAGGCGCATGCCGTCCCGCTCGGCGAGCACCACGTGTTCCACCAGCACCGGACGATCGAGGACTACGTCCGGACGCTGCTCGCCGTCGGCCTGACGCTGACGGACCTGCGCGAGGTGGCCGGGCCGAGCGGCGAGGTGCCGCTGTACCTGGATCTGCTGCTGACGCGGTAGGCGCGGCAACCGTGGGGATAGTCCCGGGACGGGGCCGTTCGGGCCGTGCGCCGGACGGTCAGGAGTCGAGCACGAGTGTCGCCTTGCCGCCTGTGAAGGCGAATGCCTCCTCGAACCGGTCGAGCGGCACTCGCAGGCCGAGCAGCTCCTCCAGCGCGCCGGGGAACTGCTGCCGCGCGCGGTCGAGCGCGTCGACGCCGGTCACCCAGTCGTCGCGGCGCGCGTTCACGCTGCCGAACAGCACGCGGTTCTCGAGCACCGAGTCGACTCCGATCACCCTGTTGTCGATCTGCGCCTTCCCTTCCCGCCCGTCGATCCCGAGCAGGCATGCGACCCCGCTGCGTCCGAGCAGGCCGAGCGCGTCGAGCATCAGCTGGGCGCTGCCGGCCGCTTCGATCACGATGTCGAACGGCCCGGTCTCCGCCAGGTCGGTGGTCTTGGTCGAGACGTACTCCGCGCCGAGCGCCTCGGCGATCGGGCTCGACGGCTCGAGCGACGCCACGACCACCCCGAATCCCTCGAGGCGAAGGAGCATGGTCGAGAGCAATCCGACCGCGCCCGCACCGGTCACGAGCGCGCGCTTCGGCTCCCACGGCTGGCGGGCGCCGATCGTGAGGGCGTGGCGAAGGCCGCGCGTGCAGATCGAGGTCGGCTCGGCGAGCACGGCCAGCCGCCCGAGCGACCGGGGGACCCTGACGAGGTTGTCGGGCTCCTCGAGCACGAGCTCGCGGGCGAACCCGTCGAGCCGCGTGATCCCGCGCTCGCTGTAATCGCCCGTCAGGCACGAATCGGGCGCGCCTTCGCCGCAGGCGAGGCAGTGGCCGCACGATCGCCGTACGGTCGCGCAGACGAGGTCGCCCTTCGCAAAGCCGTGTCCGTCACGCGCGATCTCGGCGAGCGACTCGTGACCGATCACCAGCTGCGATGCACCGCTCGGTGCGACGCCGAAGAGCCCTTCGGAGATCTCGCGGTCCGTCCCGCACACGCCGACCTCGAGGACGCGCAGGAGCACGCCGTCCCCGGTCGGCTCGTCCACGTCCTCGACCCGCGTCGAGTGCGCGACGCCAGGCTCGACGACGAGTGCCTTCACGCCGCCGTCAGGCCGCCGTCGATCGTGAGGATGGTGCCGGTCGCAAACTCGGCCGTCGTCAGGTACAGGACCGCCTCTGCGACCTCCTCGGGAGTCCCGAGCCGGCCCATCGGCTGCCGGGCACGCAGTGCGTCGAGCGACTCCCCGGCGTCGGTCACGAGGCGCTGCACCCACGGCGTGTCGATCGTGCCCGGGCACACGGCGTTGACGCGAATCCCGTCGCCGACGTGGTCGACCGCGAGGGCGCGCGTGAGTGCGATCACCGCCCCCTTCGAGGCGGAGTACGCGGCGCGGTTCTTGAGGCCGATCAGCCCGGCCACCGATGCGACGTTGACGATCGCGCCGCCGCCGCGCGCCTTCATCCCGGGGATCGCGTGCTTGCAGCAGAGGAACGTGCCGCGCGTGTTGACCGCGAAGACGTTCTCCCAGACCTCGACCGTGGTGTCGGGGGCGTTGGCGGTCGAGCCGATCCCGGCCGCGTTGACGAGCACGTCGACGCCTTCCATCGCGTGCGCGACCTGTGCCTCGTCGCGAACGTCGAGCCGGAGCGCCGTGGCCCCGAGGTCGGTCGCGATCGCGTCCGGCTCGAGGTCGGCGATGGTCACGTCGAAGCCGTCGTCGGCCAGCCGGTGCGCGACCGCGGCCCCGATCCCCGAGCCTCCGCCCGTCACAAGTGCTCTCATATCTGCGTGAGCCTAGAGGTAGTCGTAGACGTCGGGTGTCGGCTCGCCGAAGGGCCGCGGTTCTACGAGGGCGTGCTGACCTGGGTCGACATCGAGGGCTGCGCGCTCCACCGGTTCGACGGCACGCATTCGGTCGAGCGGTTCGACGTGATGGTGGGGTGCGCGAATCCGACGGCCGACGGCGACGTCGTCGTCGCGCTTGCCGACCGCATCGAGCTCGCGTCGAGCGGGCAGGTTCTGACGCGGTTCGCGCACGGTGGCGACCTGCGAGCGAACGACGGCGCGTGCGATCCGACCGGCCGTCTGTGGGTCGGGACGACGGCGGTCGACCATCGTCCAGCCGCGGGGTCGTTGTACCGTCTCGATCCGGGCGGCCTGACCACGATCCTGGACGGCCTGACGATCGCAAACGGCATCGGCTGGTCTCCCGACGGGGCGTCGATGTACTACGTCGACACACCGTCGGAGCGCGTGGACGTCTACCCGTACGACGGGGAGCTCGGGACGCGCGAGACGTTCGCCGAGGTCGACGGGCACCCGGACGGGCTCGCCGTGGACGATGAGGGCTTCGTGTGGATCGCGTTCTACGGCGGCTCGCGTGTCGAGCGACGCGCGCCGGACGGGTCGCTCGACCGCATCGTCCCGACCCCGACTCCGAACCCGACCGCGTGCTGCTTCGCCGGCACGACGCTCTACATCACGAGCGGGCGTGGCGACGGGCGCGTCTACGCCTACGACGCGGGGGTGTCCGGGCCTCAGGCGACGCCGTTTCGAAGAACGGCGCCTTCCGATGCCGAGGCGACGAGCGCGCGGTAGCGGCCGAAGACGCCCGTTGCGTACGGCAGCACCGGCAGCGTCCAGTCGGCGAGACGCGCTGCGAGCTCGTCGTCGTCGACTTCGAGGCGGAGCGAGCGGTGGTCGACGTCGATCGAGATCGTGTCTCCGTCACGCACGGCGGCGAGCGGCCCGCCGCGCGCAGCCTCGGGCGAGACGTGACCGACCATCAGGCCGCGAGTCGCGCCGGAGAAGCGGCCGTCAGTGACGAGTGCGACGGTCTCGCCGAGCCCGGCGCCGACCACCGACGAGGTGACGCTCAGCATCTCGCGCATGCCGGGTCCACCCGCCGGGCCTTCGTAGCGCACGACGAGGACGTCGCCGTCCCGCACGCGACCGGCGCGCACCGCGTCGGTGCACGCCTCTTCGCTGTCGAACACGCGCGCGGGGCCGCGGTGGCGTCGTCGGGCGGCGCCGGCGGCCTTCACCAGGCTGCCGTCGGGTGAGAGATTGCCGCGGAGGACGGCGAGAGCCGCCGTCGCCTTGAACGGGCGGTCGACCGCGAACGTGATCTCGCCGTCGGGCGCCGGCGCGTCGGCCGTCGCCTCGGCGAGCGTCTGGCCGGCGACGGTGTGCTTCTCGCCGTCGAGGAGGTGCGCGGCCGTGAGCTCGCGGATCAGCGTGCGCGTCCCGCCGGCGGCGTGGAAGTCGTCGGCGACGTAGCGGCCCGACGGCGCGAGGCTCGCGATCACAGGCGTCCGCGCCGCGACGTCGGCGAGATCGTCCAGCGTCAGCTCGACGCCCGCCTCGCGCGCGATCGCCAGGAGGTGAAGAACGCCGTTCGTCGAGCCGCCGGTGGCAGCCATGCCCGCCATGGCGTTCAGAAGCGCGCGCCGGTCGAGGAAGGCGCGCGCGGAGGGGAGAGGGCCGGCGGCGAGCGCACCCGCGCGCCGGGCGGCCTCGCCCTTCGTTTCCAGGTCGGTTGCCGAGGCGAGCCCGTCGCCGGTGACCGCGATGCCGAGGCACTCGAGCGCGACCGCCATCGTGTTCGCGGTGAAGTGGCCGGCGCACGTTCCCGCGCCGGGACACGCGGCGCGTTCGAGCTCGTCGAGGTCGGCGCGTGACATGAGCCCGCGCTCCTCGGCGCCGACCGCCTCCCAGACCTCCT
>DASXDB010000138.1:0-3042 GCA_036490895.1 Gaiellaceae bacterium | reverse complement strand
CGGCGTCTTGGACGTCCGCGACACACCGACGAGCACGATGTCCGCCTCGCGCAAGCCCGCCCCCACGCCGTCGTCGAACTTGACCGCGAACTCGATCGCCGACATCCGGCGGAAGTACGCGTCGTTCAGCGGCGGCCGCGCACCGGGAGTCATCTTCGCCGTCTGCCCCGACACCTTCGCGATCGCCTCGATCGGATGGCCGAGCAGGTCGCAGTAGTGGAGCCTCGCCCGCCGGCACAGTGTGCGCATCGACTCGCGCAGGTCCGGATCGACGAGCGTGTACACGACGACCGCGGGCCGGCCCTTCATCCGGTCGACCGCGAGCTGGAGGTCGGCGATCGACTCGACGCGTGGATGGCGGATCTCGAGGAACTCCTGGTCGGGGAACTGCGCCTCGAGCGCCTGAACGAGGCGTTGTGCGGTCTCGCCCGTCGCGTCGGAGACCATGTGGAGCTCGACCGCGGCCACCGCAGGAGCCTAGTCGCCGCTAAACCGGTGCGTATACCGCCCCGGAAGCGGCGACCCGCACGATCGTCGCATGCGCGTTTTCGCCGGGGCCGTGCTCGTGATCGTGCTCGCCGGTTGCTTAGGGGAGCGGCCGCCGAGCTCGTCGCCGCGGGTCCCGGCGAAGGCTGTGCACGTCATCCACCACGCACCGCCGAAGCGGCCGCCCCAGTTCGTCATCTCCTCGTTCGACGGCTCCGGCGGAGCCCGGTTGCTCAGGTACTGGCGCGGCGTCGCGCACAAGGCGAACGCGACGTTCACGTTTTTCGTCAGCGGCGTCTACCTCATCGACTGGGCGCAGCGTGACCGCTACGCACCGCCGGAGCTGCCGCGGGGCGACTCGGCGATCGGGTTCGCTCCCGACCCGCAGTGGATCTCGGGGATGCGGCGCCAGCTCGCACTCGCCTATCGCGACGGCGACGAGATCGGCACGCACTACAACGGTCACTTTTGCGGGCCGGGCGGCGTCGGAGACTGGTCGGCGAAAGACTGGGACGAGGAGCTGACGCAGTTCGATCAGCTCCTGTTCCAGGGGTCGCCGCTCGGGTTCGGTCCCGGTGAGATCGTGGGCGGGCGGACCCCCTGCCTGGAAGGGAATCTCTCCGTCCTCTATCCGGTGCTCGCGCAGCGAGGGTTCCGTTACGACGCGAGTGGCCAGGCGCTGCTCGGCACGTGGCCCGTGAAGCGCGACGGCATCTGGAGCTTTCCGCTTCTCGAGCTTCCGTTCATCGGGCACACGTTCCGCGTCGTGGGCATGGACTACAACTTCATGGCGAATCAGATCGGCGAGCCGCCGGCGCAGGTCGAGTCGGAGACGTACCGCACGTTGTGGAACGCGTTCCTCGCCGGCTACCACGGAAACCGTGCGCCCCTCACGCTCGGGAACCACTTCGAGACCTGGAACAGCTGGGCGTACGACCATGCGATGACGCGCTTCCTGGTGCGCGCGTGCCGCATGCCCGACGTGCGCTGCACGAGCTTCGAGCAGCTTGCGAACTGGCTCGACGCGCTGCCGCCGAACGCCTTGCGTCGCTACCGCGCGGGTGTCGGACACCAGTAGGTGTCTGACACCGGTTCGGTGCGTTGGTGCTACCGGCCTTGAACCGATCTCGAACCGCGATGCGCCACTGTCGGCGACGTGCGGATCCGTGCCGTTCCCGAGCTCTTCCTGGGCCTGCTCTCGCTTGCGGTGGCGGCCGTGTGGATCGGGCACATCTTCGCGTCGACGATCCATGACGCGAAGCACGCGCACGACACGATCACCATCACCGGCTCGGCGAGGAAGCCGATCGGGTCCGACCTCGTGCAGTGGGAGCTGCAGGTCAAGGGCGAGGCTCCGACGGAGGTCGCCGCCGCCTCCGCCGCGCGAACCGCGGGGATCTCCCTCATCGGGTTCCTCCGCAAGGCGGGGATCGCACGCGGCGACATCTCGCCGGAGGTCGTCCAGTCCGACATCGTCACCACCCGGATCGACAAGAAGCACACCCGGACGACCTACATCGTCTCGCAGGGCTACAGCGTCTCGAGCAGGCAGATCGAGGTCGTCGCGGCGGCCGCGACCCGCCTCGGGACCCTGCTCGAGCAAGGGATCGACGTCTCGGCCCAGCCGCTCGCCTACATCTCGACGAACCTCCAGGCGGCAAAGCTCGACGCGCTCGCCGCCGCCACCTCTGAAGCACGCCGCCGGGCCGAGATCCTCGTCGAGGGGCTCGGCGGCCACCTCGGACCGATGCGCGCAAGCTCGCTCGGCGTGTACCAGATCACGCCTCGCAACTCGACCGAGATCAGCGACTACGGGGTGAACGACACCTCGTCGCAGCTGAAGGACGTCACGGCGGTCGTCAGCGCGACCTTCGCAGTCGGTTCGTAGTGGTTGTACAACTCGTCCCGATGGGTGATCGGCGGATCGACACGGAGGTCGGCGGCTACCGCCTCGTCGAGCCGATCGGCGAAGGCGGCACCAGCGTCGTGTACCGCGCGGAGCATGTCCGGCTCGGGCGGTCCGCCGCGCTCAAGCTCCTCTCCCCGTCGCTCGGCGAGGCCGACTTCCGCGAGCGCTTCCTCCGCGAGTCGCGGCTCGCGGCCTCCCTCGACCATCCAAGCATCGTCCCGGTCTACGACGCCGGCGAGGCCGATGACGTGCTCTACATCGCGATGCAGCACATCGACGGGAGCGATCTGAAGGCGCTGCTCGTCGCAGAGGGCCGCCTCCCCGTTCGGCGCGCACTCCGGATCGTCTCCCAGGTCGCGTCCGCGCTCGACGCCGCGCACGCGCGCGGGCTCGTCCACCGCGACGTGAAGCCCGCGAACATCCTCGTCGGCGCGAGCGACCGTGCGTTTCTCTCCGACTTCGGCGTCGTCAAGGAACTCGCGTCGTCCGGCCGCACGCGGACGGGGGGCTTCGTCGGCACGATCGACTACTGCGCGCCGGAACAGATCGAGGGCCGCGACGTCGACCAGCGCGCGGACGTGTACGCGCTCGCGTGCGTCTTCTACGAGTGCATCGTCGGCACGTCCCCGTTCCGGCGATCGTCCGAC
>DASXDB010000137.1:0-5267 GCA_036490895.1 Gaiellaceae bacterium | reverse complement strand
GTAGCTACCGTGCGCGGCTGTGGCCGGACTCGACGATCTGATCGCGGAGCTCGAACGCTCCTACACCGAGACGCGCGACCGGATGTCCGATCCCGCCGTCTACAACGACCATCGCGAGGCGGCGGAGGTCGGCCGGCGCCTCAAGCAGCTCGAGGGGCCCTACGCGCTCTCGCAGCAGTGGCGCCAAGCCCAGGCGGACCTCGCTGCCGCGCGCGACGACGCCGAGCTCGCGGAGATGGTCGGCGACTACGAAGGGGAGGTTGCGCGCCTCGAGGAGCAGCTCAGGCTCGCGCTCGCCGAGCGCGATCCCGCCGACGACAAGGACGTGATCGTCGAGGTGCGTCAGGGCGTCGGCGGCGACGAGGCCGGTCTCTGGGCGGACGAGCTGCAGCGGATGCTGCAGCGATACGCGGAGCGGCGCGGCTTCAGGATCGAGCAGCTGGAGACGGCGCCGAACGACGCGGGCGGGCTCAAAGAGGCCGTCTTTGCGATCAAGGGAGACGGCGCGTATTCCGTGTTCAAGTTCGAAGGTGGGACGCATCGCGTGCAGCGCGTGCCCGCGACCGAGTCCGCCGGACGCATCCACACGTCGACCGCGACCGTCGCGGTCATGCCGGAGGCGGAAGAGGTCGACGTCGAGATCGACGAGAACGACCTGAAGATCGACGTGTACCGCTCGTCGGGCCCGGGCGGTCAGTCCGTCAACACGACCGACTCGGCCGTGCGCATCACCCATCTGCCGACGGGCATCGTCGTCGCGATGCAGGACGAACGCTCGCAGCTCCAGAACCGAGAGAAGGCGATGCGCGTGCTGCGCGCCCGCATCTTCGAGGCCGAGCGTGAGCGCCGCGCGGCCGAGCAGGCCGCCGCGCGCAGCGCCCAGGTGGGGACCGGCGCGCGCGCCGAGAAGATCCGCACCTACAACTTTCCCGAGAACCGCGTCACCGACCACCGGATCAAGCTGACGACGCACCGCCTCGACCAGGTGCTGCAGGGAGATCTCGATGAATACACCGAGGCGCTGACGGCCGAAGAGCGCCGGCGCGCGCTCGAGGCTTGAAGCTCGCCGAGGTCCTGACCGGCGCGGTCGATTACCTGGCTGCACGCGGGGTCGACACGCCGCGTGTGGACGCGGAGCTGCTCCTCGCGCGTGCGCTCGGCCTCCAGCGGATCGAGCTCTACACGCAGCACGACCGCCCGCTGACCGATCCGGAGCGGGCGCGGGCGCGCGAGCTCGTTCGCAGGCGCGGAGCGCGCGAGCCGCTCGCCTACGTCCTCGGCGACTGGGACTTCCGTCGGCTCACGCTCAAGACGGACGCGCGGGCGCTGGTGCCGCGGCCGGAGACCGAGATCGTCGTCGAGCGCTGTCTCGAGCTGCTCGAGGGAACGGCCGAGCCGCGAATCGTCGACGTCGGAACGGGCAGCGGCGCGATCGCGCTCGCGTTGAAGGACGAACGACCGGACGCGCGCGTCACTGCGACCGATCGCTCGGCCGATGCCCTCGCGCTCGCCCGAGAGAATGCAGAAGCCAGTGGTCTCGACGTCGAGCTCGTCGAGACGGACCTGCTCGACGGCCTCGCAGGCCCGTTCGAGCTCGTCGTTTCGAACCCCCCGTACGTCGGGGCGGACGAGCTCGACGCGCTCGAGCCGGAGCTCGGCCACGAGCCGCAGGAAGCGCTCGTCGACCGGGGCCAGACGCAGCGGTTGATCGAGACGGCACGGTTCGGGTGGCTGGTGCTCGAGGTGCACGAGGCACGCGCGGCAGAGGTCGCGCAGCAGCTCGAAGCGGCGGGTTACGGCGACGTCAGGATGTCGCAGGATCTCGCCGGCCGCGACCGGATCGTGGAGGGCCGGTGGACGCGGTAACGGCGCTCGAGCGCGGTCTACCGGTGCTCCTGCCGACCGACACGGTCTACGGCCTCGTCAGCACTCCCGGCGAGGAAGCGGCACGCACCCTCTATTCGCTGAAGGGACGCGCGCACGCGCAACCCACCGCGCTTCTCGCAGCCACCATCGAGACGCTGCTCGAAGCGGTGCCCGAGCTCGATGCCGCGCTACTCGGCAGGCTGCTCCCCGGCCCGTACACCCTCGTCGCCCCGAACCCGGCGGGCCGTTTCCCGTGGCTCACCGGCGGGAAGCCCGGACCGATCGGCGTACGCGTCCCCAGCCTGCCCGAGGAAACGCAGCGCATCGTGCAGACGATCGGCGTCGTGCTCGCGACGAGCGCGAACGATCCCGGGGGCGCGAGCCCGGTCACGCTCGACGACGTCCCACGCCGGATCCGCGACGGCTGCGGCGCCGAGCTCGACCTCGGGCCGCTGCCCGGCACGCCGTCGACCGTGATCGACGTCACCCACGAGAAGCCGCGGATCCTCCGCGAGGGCGCGGTCCCGGCGGCCGACGCTCTCCGCCGGTTGCGGGCATAGGATCCCCGCGTGGCCGTCGCCCAGCAGACCTTCGACCAGCTCCGCACAGCGGGCCTGCACGACGTCGATCCGCAGATCGCCGAGCTGCTCGGGCGCGAGCTCGACCGGCAGCGCGGACAGATCGAGCTGATCGCGTCCGAGAACTTCACGTGGCCGTCGGTTTTCGAGGCGGTCGGGTCGGTGCCGACGAACAAGTACGCCGAGGGCTATCCCGGCAAGCGCTACTACGGCGGCTGCGAGGTCGTCGACGAGATCGAGGAGCTCGCGCGCTCGCGCGCGAAGAAGCTGTTCGGCGCCGAGCATGCGAACGTGCAGCCGCACGCAGGCGCGCAGGCGAACATGGCGGTGTACTTCGCGGTGCTGTCGCCCGGCGACCGCGTTCTCGGCCTCTCGCTCGATCACGGAGGCCACCTGACGCACGGCCTGAAGGTGAATTTCTCCGGCAAGCTCTACGAGTTCCACCACTACGGCGTCTCGCGCGAGACGATGCAGGTCGACTACGACGAGGTGCTCGCGCGCGCCAAGGAGGTTCAGCCGAAGCTGATCGTGTGCGGCGGCTCTGCGTACCCGCGCACCGTCGAGGCGGACCGCTTCCGCGAGATCGCAGACGAAGTCGGTGCGCTCCTCATGTGCGACATGGCGCACTTCTCCGGCCTCGTCGCGGCGGGGCTGCACCCGAGCCCCGTCCCGCACAGCGACTTCGTCACCTCGACGAGCCACAAGACGCTTGCCGGGCCACGCGCGGGGTTCGTGCTCTGCAAGGAGGAGCACGCCTCGAAGCTCGATCGCGCCAATTTCCCCGGCATGCAGGGCGGCCCGCTCATGCACGCCGTTGCGGCAAAGGCGGTGTGCTTCCAGATCGCGATGACGGACGCGTTCCGCGAGTATCAGCGCTGCATCAGGGCGAACGCGGACGCCCTCGCGGACCAACTCGTCCAGGGCGGGCACGATGTGCTCACCGGCGGCACCGACACGCACCTGGTGCAGCTCGATCTGCGCAACACCGAGTGGACCGGTCT
Organism: Gaiellaceae bacterium; assembly: GCA_036490895.1. Taxonomy (GTDB): domain Bacteria; phylum Actinomycetota; class Thermoleophilia; order Gaiellales; family Gaiellaceae; genus PALSA-600. The sequence continues at coordinate 1,822 of DASXDB010000137.1, read as the reverse complement.
CGCCGCCCAGGAGCGGCTCGAGGAATGCAAGCTGACCGCGAACCGCAACACCGTGCCGTTCGACGAGCGCCCGCCGATGGTCGCGTCCGGTGTGCGCCTCGGCACGCCGGCGGCGACGATGCGCGGCTTCGACGACGATGACTTCCGCGAGGTCGCGTCGATCATCGTCGACGCGCTCCACGACGAGGCGGACGTCGCAGCGCTTCGCGATCGCGCCGTCGCGCTCTGCGACAAGCGACCGCTCTACCCGGGCTTCCGGGGTTACACCGAGTTCAGCGCGTAGTCGACGAGCGCTTCGGCGTGCGTTCGCGCCGTGTCGTATACGGGCACCTCGACGTCGCTCGGCTTCAGCAGCAGACCGATCTCCGTGCACGCGAACGCGACCGAGTCCACCTCGAGCGCGGCGATCACGTCGGTATAGAACCGCCGCGTCTCGTCCGTGAACTCGCCGCGCGAGAACTCGTCGAAGATCGAATGGTCGATCCGCGCGTGCTGCTCCACCGGGGGAACGACGACTTGGACGCCGCGTTCGACGATCCGCTCGCGCATGAACGGCAGCAGCATCGTGTGGGTGGTGCCGAGCAGCGCGACGCGCTCTCGCCCATCCCGAGCGAGCGCGTCTGCGAGCGCATCGCCGATGTGGATGGTCGGGATCGTGACGTCCGCGACGATCGTCTCCCACGCGGCATGCAGCGTGTTGCACGCGAGCCCGAAGACGTCTGCGCCCGCCGCTTCGACGGCACGCGCATCCGGAGCCAGTAGGCGTCCCGCGTCGTCCCAGCGCTCGGAGTGGAGCAAGGAATCGACCGAGCCGACGTCCACGCTGAACAGCACGCACCGAGCGGCGTGGATGCCGCCGGCCCGCTCGTTCACGAGCGAGTTCAGCAGACGGTAGTACTCCGCAGCCGAATGCCAGGTGATCCCGCCGAGAACGCCGATCGTGCGCACTGGGCGATACAGTCGCACACGCGATGCCGGTCACCGAGGTCACGCACCCGCTCGTCCAGCACAAGCTCTCGTACCTGCGCGACAAGGACACGCCGACCGTCCACTTCCGCAAGCTGGTCGAGGAGGTCACCCTGCTTCTCACGTACGAGGCGACGAAGGACTTCCCGATCGAGGAAGTCGAGATCGAGACGCCGCTCGAAGTGACGCCGATGCCGCGGATCTCGGGCAAGAAGGTGGCCGTCTGCCCGATCCTGCGAGCCGGGCTCGGGATGCTCGACGGCGTGCTGACGCTGATCTCCGGGGCTCGCGTCGGCTTCATCGGGCTGTACCGGAACGAGGAGACCCTGCAGCCGGTCGAGTACTACGTGAAGCTGCCCGCCGACGTCGCCGACCGCGACGTGATCCTGCTCGATCCGATGCTCGCGACGGGCAACTCGACGGCGCACGCGGTACAGCTCGTGAAGGACGCGGGAGCAACGAGCGTGCGGCTGATCGCGATCATCGCCGCGCCGGAAGGGATCGCGAACATCGAGCGCAGCCATCCGGACGTGCAGATCGTGGTCGCCGCGATCGATCGCGGGCTGAACGAGAAGGGGTACATCGTCCCGGGTCTCGGCGACGCGGGAGATCGGCTCTACGGCACGAAGTAGGGCGCGATGGTCTGGGAACAGCTGACAGGCCACCTCGAAGTCCTCTACGGCGCAGTCGCGGCGCTCGTGATCGTGCTGTTGCTCACGCCCGCCGTCGGCTCCGCGGCACGCTACCTCCGCCTTGTCGACCGACGCGCCGAGGGCGAGCGCGACCGTCCGTCGGTGCCACGGTTCGGCGGGCTCGCGATGTTCCTCGGCGTGATCGTCCCGTCCGTCGCGTTCCT
>DASXDB010000136.1:0-6941 GCA_036490895.1 Gaiellaceae bacterium | reverse complement strand
CGGCGGCGTGTCGGTCTTCTCCGGCGTCGGCGAGCGCACGCGCGAGGGCAACGACCTGCTGCTCGAGATGGAGGAGTCGGGCGTGCTCGACAAGGTCGCGCTCGTCTACGGCCAGATGAACGAGCCGCCGGGAGCGCGCCTACGCGTCGGCCTGTCCGGTCTGACGATGGCGGAGTACTTCCGCGACGCCGGTCAAGACGTGCTGCTCTTCATCGACAACATCTTCCGGTTCACGCAGGCGGGCTCCGAGGTGTCGGCGCTGCTCGGGCGCATGCCGAGCGCGGTCGGCTACCAGCCGACGCTCGCCACCGAGATGGGGCAGCTGCAGGAGCGGATCACAACCACGAACAAGGGGTCAGTCACCTCGATCCAGGCGATCTACGTGCCTGCCGACGACTACACCGACCCGGCTCCTGCGACGACGTTCGCGCACCTCGACTCGTCGGTCGTGCTCGACCGCGCGATCGTGGAGCAGGGGATCTACCCGGCGATGAACCCGCTCGACTCGTTCTCCCGTGCGCTCCAGCCGGGAATCGTCTCCGACGACCACTACGAGGTCGCGACGCGCGTGCAGGAGATCCTGCAGCGCTACAAGGACCTGCAGGACATCATCGCCATCCTCGGCATCGAGGAGCTCTCGGACGAGGACCGGCTCACCGTCTCGCGCGCACGCAAGATCCAGCGCTTCCTCTCGCAGCCGAACTTCGTCGCCGAGCAGTTCACCGGGACGCCCGGCCAGTACGTGAAGCTCGAGGAGACGATCCGCGGGTTCGCCGAGATCATCGACGGCCAGCACGACGACCTGCCTGAGCAGGCGTTCTACATGGTCGGCCCGATCGAAGGCGCGGTCGAGCGGGCCAAGCAGATGTCCAACGCCTGATGGCCGACCGCAAGCCGTTCTCGGTCTCGGTCGTCACACCCGACGGCCCGGCGTACGAAGGCGACGCCGAGATGATCATCGTGCCCGGCGCTGCCGGCGAGATCGGCGTGCTCGCTCGTCACGCGCCGCTGATCGCCACGCTGGCGGCCGGCTCGACGCGCGTGCACCCTCCCGAGGGCGAGGTGCTCGAGTTCGCCACCGGTCCCGGGTTCTTCCAGGTGCTGCACGACCGAGCGATCGCGCTCGTCGACGACGCCGTCGAAGCGGGGAAGATCGACGACGCGCGGGCGCGCGAGCAACTCGAAGCCGCGCAGGCAGAGCTCGAGGCGATCGACAGAGGCGACTCGACAGCCGACCGGTGGCAGGCCGAGCAGCGGCTCAAGCACGCCGAGAACCAGCTCTCGGTCGCCGGACGCGGCTGAGCTCCGCCGCGACTCTGGCGCAGGCGAGCGGTCCCGCGCGGCAACCGGTGTCAGACACCTTGAAGGTGTCTGACACCTCCCCCAGCGTTAGCGACAGCTCGAGATCAAAGTGGGCTTCGAGCCGTCCACCGGGACGCGCCAGGTCGACCAGCACGTCTGCATCTTCGGGACGGAGTCGGCGAGCAGCTCGCGCGAGTCCGACGACCAGACGGCCGTCGGCGCGAACTGGAGCTGGAGCAGGCGGTGCACCTTCCCCGTCACGACGTCGACGACGGCAAGGGTGCCGATCGAGCCTGCGCCCGTCTCGAAGGCGATGGACTTGCCGTCGGGCGACCAGCCGAACACGTTCTCGACGTTGCGCGGGACGAGAGCGCGGGTCTTGCCGCCGCCGGCCGAGACCAGACGCAACCCGACCGGATAGCTCCCGCCGGAGACGTAGGCGATCTGCCGACCCGTCGGCGACCACAGAGGCCGTTGGCCGGTCTTCACCAGCCGCCGAAGAAGGCTGCCGTTCGTCTTCGCCGCCCAGATGCCGAACGTCTTCCCGGAGTCGTTCGCCGCATCACGCTCGAAGACGACCTGCGAGCCGTCGGGCGAGAGGCTGGGGTTGACGTTGTAGAGCGTCTTCCCGCCGGCGGTCCCGAGGCGCCGACCCGTCGAAAGGCTGTAGACGGTGACCGGCCCGGCGCATTGCGTACACCCCGGCCATTGGCCGGCCGCGATCCGGTCCCCGGCGACGTCGGCGGCGAAGGAGAAGCCGTTGAACGACAGGATCTTCACCGGCTTCGACCCGGGCGCGATGCGGTAGACGGCTCCGTCCCGCAGGAAGTACAACCCGCTCGGCAGCCACGCGATCTGGCCCGGCGGGTCGGCGCACTTGCCGGTGCACACCGTGTAGCGGAGCGGTTGTGCGTTCGTCCCGTCGGCGTTTGCGGTGCAGATGGCCTGCAAGATGTCGTTCGGGTTGCGGTGGCCGCTCGGCGGAGGCCACCGCCTGCCGTAATAGGCGATTTGCCGGCCGTCGGGAGACCAGGTGGGGAGGCTCACCTGCCGACACGCCGAGATGCTGGTGGACGAGGCGCTACCCGTCGCCGCGACAAGCGCGAGAAGAACGGTTGTCGGAACGAGAACGCGACGGAGCATGCCTACAGGGTACGTCGGGCGGCCACCTCCCTTTCCTGCCCGCCACCGGGTACGCTTTGGGTCCCGGAGAGCTTTGAACGGCAGCTTGGCGACCGGGTTACCAAACGCCTAAAGAGCCCGCGCGGATCGCGCGTCCTCTCGAGGCACCGGAGGTGGACGTGACGGCGACAGAACGGGACGTGGCAAGCGAGCTTCGGCGCCTCGCCGCCGAGCGGATCCTCGTGCTCGACGGCGCCTGGGGTGTCCTCCTTCAGAGCCGGGGCCTCTCGGAGGGTGACTTCCGTGGCGAGCGCTTCGCGTCGCACCCGCGGGACGTGAAGAACGATCCCGACCTGCTGAACCTGACACGGCCGGACATCGTGCGCGAGGTTCACGACGCGTACTTCGCGGCCGGCGCAGACATCACGACCACGAACACGTTTACTGCGACCTCGATCGGCCAGGCGGACTACGGCCTCGAGGAGGCGGTCTATGACATGAACGTCGAGGGCGCGCGGATCGCGCGCGACGCGGCAGGCCCTGATCGCTTCGTCGCCGGCTCGGTCGGGCCGCTCAACGTCACGCTGTCGCTGAGCCCGCGCGTCGACGACCCTTCGTACCGCACCCACACCTTCGACCAGATTGTCGAGAGCTACGCCGAGCAGATCCGCGGCCTACGCGACGGCGGCGTCGACCTGCTGCTGATCGAGACGATCTTCGACACGCTCAACGCCAAGGCGGCGATCCTCGCCGCCCGCGATGCAGCGCCGGAGCTGCCGCTCTGGATCAGCGTCACGATCGTCGATCTCTCCGGACGCACGCTGTCCGGGCAGACGATCGACGGGTTCTGGACGTCGATCGAGCATGCCGACCCGCTGATCGTCGGGGTCAACTGCTCGCTCGGGGCGCGCGAGATGCGGCCGTACGTCGCCGAGCTGTCGCAGATCGCGACCTGCCTGACCTCGGCGCACCCGAACGCAGGCCTGCCGAACGCGTTCGGCGGCTACGACGAAACGCCCGACGTGACGTCGTCGCTCCTGCACGAGTTCTCGCGCGACGGCCTGCTGAACATCGTCGGGTCCTGTTGCGGCTCGACGCCGGAGCACACGAGGGCCATTGCCGCCACGGTCCGGGGGCTGTCCCCCAGGCACGTCCCGCCGAGACGGCGCGGCCCGCGCTTCAGCGGTCTCGAACCGTTCGCGATCACGCCGGAGACCGGCTTCGTGCTCGTCGGCGAGCGTACGAACGTCACCGGCTCGGCCCGCTTCCGCCGCCTCGTCGAAGCCGGTGACTACTCGGCCGCAGTCGACGTCGCCCTGGAGCAGGTGCGCGGCGGCGCGAACTTCATCGACGTGAACATGGATGCCGACCTCCTCGAAGGCGAGGAGGCGATGCGCACGTTCCTGAACGTGATCGCGACCGAGCCCGAGGTGGCGCGGTTGCCGGTGATGGTCGACAGCTCGAAGTGGAGTGTGCTCGAAGCCGGCCTGCAATCGATTCAGGGGAAGGGGATCGTCAACTCGATCTCGCTCAAGGAAGGCGAGGAGGAGTTCCTGGCCCACGCGCGTCGCGTCCGCGACTACGGCGCCGGCGTGGTCGTGATGGCATTCGACGAGGAAGGTCAGGCGACGACGGTGGATCGGCGCGTCGCGATCTGCGAGCGCGCGTACCGCCTCCTTGTCGACGAGGTGGGCTTCGAGCCCGAAGACGTCGTGTTCGACCCGAACGTCCTGGCTGTCGCGACCGGGATCGAGGAGCACGACGACTATGCGCGCGACTTCATCGAGTGTCTGCCGCTGATCAAGGAGCGCTGCCCCGGTGTGCACACGTCGGGCGGCATCTCGAATCTCAGCTTCTCGTTCCGCGGCAACGACGTCGTCCGCGAGGCGATGCACGCCGTGTTCCTCTACCACGCGATCCGCGCCGGGCTCGACATGGGGATCGTCAACGCGGGCCAGCTCGCGGTCTACGAGGACATCGACCCCGAGCTGCTCGAGCGGGTCGAGGACGTTATCTTCAACCGCCGTCCCGACGCGACCGAGCGCCTGGTCGAGATCGCGGAGCAAGCACGCGGCGAAGGGACGAAGCGCGAGCTCGACCTGAGGTGGCGGGAAGGCCCGGTCGAGAAACGGCTCGAGCACGCGCTCGTCCACGGCATCGTCGACTACGTCGAGGCGGACACCGAGGAGGCTCGCGTGCGGGCGCCGCGGCCACTCGATGTGATCGAGGGGCCGCTGATGGACGGCATGCGCGTCGTGGGCGACCTCTTCGGTTCCGGCCGCATGTTCCTGCCCCAGGTCGTCAAGTCCGCGCGCGTGATGAAGCGCGCCGTCGCATACCTCCAGCCGTTCATGGAAGACGAGCACGGCGGCGAGCGGGAGCCGCAGGCGCGCGTCGTGCTCGCGACCGTCAAGGGCGACGTGCACGACATCGGCAAGAACATCGTCGGCGTCGTCCTCGGTTGCAACGACTACGAGGTGATCGACCTCGGCGTCATGGTCCCGCCGGAGCGCATCCTCGATACGGCCGAGGCGGAAGGCGCGGCGCTGGTGGGGCTTTCCGGCCTGATCACGCCATCGCTCGACATGATGGTCGACGTCGCGCGCGAGATGGAGCGGCGACGGCTCGAGCTCCCGCTGCTGATCGGCGGCGCAACGACGTCGCGTCAGCACACCGCGGTCAAGATCGCGCCCGAGTACGGGAACGAGACCGTGCACGTCCTCGACGCGAGCCGCGTCGTCGACGTGGTCTCTCGTCTACTCGATCCCAAGCGGAGGCGAGAGCTCGACGGCGAGAACCGGGCGCTGCAGGAGCGGCTACGTGATCAGCACGCGGAGAAGCTCAAGCGGCCGCTGCTTCCGCTCGAGGCGGCGCGGGCCAACCGCTCTGCGGTGCGCTTCGACGACCTGCCGCGGGCGCCGTTCGCGGGCGTGCGCGAGGCGAGCCCGGCGCTTGCCGACCTCGTCCCGTACATCGACTGGCAGTTCTTCTTCCACGCGTGGGACTTGAAAGGGAAGTTCCCGGCGATCCTCGACAATCCGGCCGCGCGAGAGCTCTACGACGATGCACAGGCGCTCCTTCGTGAGATCCTGCAGGGCGCGTCGCTGCATCCGCGCGGCATCTACGGGTTCTGGCCGGCGCATGCCGAAGGCGACGACGTCGTCCTCGACGGAGGAACGCGGCTGTGCTTCCTCCGCCAGCAGGCCGACCACGGCGACGGCCGGCCGAACAGGTGCCTCGCGGACTACATCGCGCCCGCCGACGACGCGATCGGCGCGTTCGCCGTCTCCATCCACGGCGCCGACGAGCTCGCCGCGCGGTACGAAGCCGCACTCGACGACTACTCGGCGATTGCGGTGAAGGCGATCGCCGACCGGCTCGCCGAGGCATTCGCGGAATGGCTCCACGCACGTGTGCGGCACGAGTGGTACGCACCGGACGAGCGTCTGAGCACGGAGGACCTCGTGAAGGAGAACTTCCGCGGGATTCGCCCCGCGTACGGCTACCCCGCTTGCCCGGATCACAGCGAGAAGGCGAAGCTCCAGCACCTGCTCGGCACGGAGGCGATCGGCGTCGGCCTCACCGAGAGCTACGCGATGACGCCTGCATCGGCCGTGTCGGGTGTCTACTTCCACAGTCCGCAGGCCAAGTACTTCGCGGTCGGCCGGATCGGTCGGGACCAGCTGGCCGACTACGCAGCGCGGAAAGGGGAACCGTCCCCCGCCGTCGAACGCTGGCTCGGACAGAGCCTTTCCTAGCCGGCAAGTCGGTCCGGGAGGTCGGGTATCCTGGCGCGTGCGGGCGCCCTTCGTGGCGCCGCAAACGTTTGTATGCGGACCACACTGAAGCGAGGCGTCGGGCGCGGAGCCCTCAACGGGAACGGCAAGGCCGTCTACCCGCCCGGGACCCTCAGCACGGTCACCCGGTACCGCCAGCCGCCGCCTCCGTCCAAGACGCCGATGGGGCTCTTCTGGCGGATCGTGATCGGGACGCTCGTGATCCTCTCGTCGGTCGCCCTGGCCGCCGCAGGCGGCGCCTATCTCTACTTCCACCAGTCGGTCGCGACGGTGCGAGCCCACACGCCGTCCGTCGTTCGCGCGGCGAAGACGCTCGACATCCCTGTCGCGAACAAGGCGGCGATCGCGCTCGTGATCGGCTACGACCATCGCGCGGGCATCGAGTCGAACAGGCCGTCGTTGTCGGACACGATCATGCTCGTGCGCGCCGATCCGTCGACGAAGACGATCTCGCTGCTCTCGTTCCCGCGCGACCTTGACGTCCCGATCTACTGCCCGCGCTCCAAGACCGACAGCGAGGGCTACGTCGCGTCGAGCGGCGACCGCATCAACTCGGCGTACTCGCGCTGCGGCGAGACAGGCACGGTGCTCACCGTCAAGCATCTGACCGGCCTACCCATCAATTACCTGATCACCGTGAACTTCCACGGCTTCAAGGAGGTCGTCGACAAGCTCGGCGGCGTCTGGATGGACGTGGACCGGCGCTACTACAACAAGAAC
>DASXDB010000135.1:0-3209 GCA_036490895.1 Gaiellaceae bacterium | reverse complement strand
GAAGCCGAGCGCGAGCGCGGTGAACGCGAACGACGCGAGGATCAGCGAGTCGACGAGGCGGTGACGGTCGCCGAGGTGCACGAAGTCGGTGAGCATGTACGGCGCGTTCGGCAGGAAGACGAGCCAGGCCGCGCCGAGCGCGAGCAGCTCGGCGACCGTGTGCCGGCGGCGGAACGCGACATAGAGCAGCAGCGCGAACACGAGCGGCAGCCATGCGAGAGCGAGATTCCAGATCAGGTAGCGGAAGCCGCCAGGGCCGTAGGCGTGCCGGCGCGCGACGACGAGGACCACGCACCAGGCCGACGCTCCGAGGAGCGCGACGACCGGCAGCCAGACGCGGGCGCGCATGCCCATAGGGTAGGCGAAGCCGCTACGCCGGGATCGCGCCGACGATCCCCGCGAGCTTTCCGTCACTCATCGCCACGCGGCGCGGCGCCCGTGATGCAAGGCTCGCATCGTGTGTCGCGACGATCACGGTCGAGCCGTGCTCGGCGGCGAGATTCGCGAGCAGGTCGATGATTTCCCCGCCGGTCGCCGAGTCGAGGTTGCCGGTCGGCTCGTCGGCGAGGACGACACGCGGCTCGACCGACAGCGCGCGCGCGATCGCGACGCGCTGCTGCTCGCCGCCCGACAAGTGCGCCGGCAGGTGGTCGGCACGCTCGGCGAGCCCGACCTCTGCGAGCAGCTCGAGCGCGCGTTCGCGCGTACCGCCGGCCGGCGCGAGCTTTGCCTCGACGTTCTCCAGGGCGGTGAGCGTCGGGATCAAGTTGAACTGCTGGAACACGAAGCCGAACGAGCGGAGCCGAAGCTCGGCGAGCGCGGAGTCGGGCTGCTTGACGAGATCGCGGCCGTCGAACGTGACGGTTCCCGCACTCGGCCGGTCGAGCGCTCCGAGGATCTGCAGGAGCGTCGTCTTGCCCGAGCCGCTCGGCCCCTCCAGCGCGACGAACTCGCCCGGCTCGATCTCGAGGCTGACGTCGTCGAGCGCGCGCACGGTGGTCGGCCCCCGCTGGAAGTAGCGCGCGACGCCGCTCAGCTCGTACAGGCTCATTTCCCGCTCCGGCGCCGCGCATGTCGGCGCCTCCGCTCTTTGATCGGCTCCGTCAAGCCTACGCTCATTCGACTTGCCTCAACGCGTCGGCAGGACGCAGCCGCGCTGCGCGGAGAGCGCCGGCCGTCCCCGCGATCAGCCCCCCAAGGAGAGCCAACCCAAAGCCGATCGCGAGGACGGTTATCCCCACCGGCGCACTGAGCGACACGCTGCGCGTCGCAGTTCTGACGGTGCTCACACCGAGGTTCGCGAAGTCGGTGCCGGTCGACGAGCTCGCCGAGAGCGACGGCCCGAACTCGTCGATCGCGACGGCGACAGCGACACCGAGCGCGATCCCGACGATGCCGCCGAGGATCCCGGTCGCGAGCGACTCGGCGGCGACCTGGCGGACGACCATGCGCTGCGTCCAGCCGAGGGCCTTCAGCGTCCCGAGCTCGCGGACGCGCTTGCCGACCGACGAGAGCGCCAGCAGCGCAGCCAGCAGGAACGCCGCGACCGCAGCGACGATCGAGAGCGCGAGGCCGAGGTCATGGGAGAGGTTCGATGCGTCGACGAGCGAACCGCTGATCGTGTCGGCGACGTCCTTCGAGCTGGCGACCTGCGCCTCCGGCAGCGCCGCCTGGATCTCCTGCTTCACCTTCGCGACGTCACTCGAGGATTTCGCGTGCACAAGGACGACGTTCGCGAGTTTCTTCTCGTTGGCGAGCGTCTGCAACTGCCTCAGCGGCAGGTAGACGTCGGCGCTCTGTCCGCCGAGCGGCGGGCTGACGACTCCGACGACCGTGAACGTCGTCCCGTTCAGGTCCAGCTTCGAACCGACCTTGAGCGAATGCTTCGCGGCGTAGCTCGTGGCGACCAGCGCTTCCTTTCCGCCGGCCGGTGAGAGGAACTTGCCCTTGGTCACCTGCGCGGTGGTGACGACGCCCATCGTCGGGCTCGTCTGGTCGACGCCGCCGATCGTGTACGCGGTCGTCGAGATGTTCGTCTGCGGCGGATCGAGGACCTGCTTGAGCGTCTGGCTCGGTGTGGTGACGCGGGTCCGGAACCGGCGCAGCGACGCGGGCAGGCACTTCTGGAACGCCGACCGATCGGCGCTGCGCGTCGTCCCGCCGCCGCCGAAGCCGCCGCCGCCGCCACCGCCGAAGCCGCTGCCGCCGTTCTGCTGCGTCTGCGGCCGGCCGATCGAGACCCCCAGCTTCTGCAGGCAGGCCTGCATCTTCGCGAAGTCCTGCGCACTGGGACGCGGCAGGTTGCGCTGGATCGTCAGCGTCTTCGCCTGCGTCTTCAGCGTCGCGACGATCTTCGGGACGATTCCCTCCTGATGCTCCGCGAGCAGCGTCAGGCCCGTCGTCGCCTTCTGCACGCCGTCGAGCGACGCGATCTGCTGCGCCGCGCTCTGCTGGAAGGTGAGCTGCGTGCCCGGCAGGAAGAAGTCGTGCACGAAGTGCGTGCCCGGCTTGCCGAGCTTCGAGAGGTCGGTGAGCACGGAGAGGTTCGACTGGACCAGGTCGCGGTTCCCTCCCCCGCCGCCGCCCGGGCCGCCGAAGTTGCCGCCGCCGAAGCCGCCGTTCTGCTGCTGCTGCGGCTGCAGCGTGACGGTCAGGTCGGTGCCGATACCGGCGAGCGGGTCGAGCGTCTTGTGCTGCGCGCGGTCGAGACCCTTCGAGAGGCTCGCGATCGCGACGACGAGGGCAACACCCAGACCGAGGCCGACGAGCGTGACGATCGTGCGCGTACGCCGGCGGACCAGCTCGTTGCGGAGATACCGCAAATAGAACATCGGCCTCGAATCGAACCAGCGCTCCCTCAGAGATCCATAAGAAGATCCCTAAGAAGTTCCCAAAAAGGTCGCGGGGCGGCTCGTCGCCGCCCCGCGCACTAGGTACGAACGCCGCGGGTGATCAGACCGCGACGAGCTCGCGCTCAGCGCGCAGCCAGTTCTCGGTCGGGTCTCCGCCCTCTTCGAGATGGATGTAGTACGCACGCTCCGCGACATGGCCCCAAGTGAGCACGATCGGCTCCGTCGCCTTCTTCGTGCGGCGCGTGGTTGTCACCTTCTTGGCTGCCGGCTTCGTCGTCGCGGCGGCCTCGGTGGCCTTACGTGGCATTGCTGACCTCCTTCGGTCGTCGCCTGGTTGCCCTCATCCCTTCGTCCGGA
>DASXDB010000134.1:0-20863 GCA_036490895.1 Gaiellaceae bacterium | reverse complement strand
GCGCGGAGCACGGCGTCCTCTGCGGCCGGCGACGCGTAGAAGCGCGCGATCGCGTCGGACGGGAGCGACTTGATCGCCGCCTGATACGTCGCGTCGTCGGCAATGCTGCTGCCGGACCGGTTCTTGAACGCGTCGAGGGTCGCCTGGTTGTCCGCGAAGACCGTCCAGCCGTTCATGGTCGTGTGCTTCGACGAGCTCTTGTCGAGCTGCGCGTCGAACGCCTTCTCGTCGCGCGGCTTCGCGAGGCCGACGGTTTGCTGCTGCCCGTTCACGTTGATCACCGCGATGTCGACCTCTGGGCCTGCGGACGAGGTCAGCGCGTCGAAGTCGACGCCGCTTTGCTTGATCGAGGTGCGCAGCTGTTGCTCGGCCCGCGGTTCAATCGGGAACTTCTTCAGGATCGCCAGCGCGCTCGACACCTGACCCGACGACGTGTCGGTGTCGATCGTCGCGAAGGCGAGCGCCTTGGCGGGCACGAGCGAATCGGCATCGCTCGTCGAGCTGCCTCCCCCTCCGCCGCACCCCGCCGCGAGCACTGCGAGGACGGCGACCCCGGCCAGACGGACCCTCATTCCGACTGATCCTACTCCTCGGTCGGACGGCGACCCATCAGGCTCGCAGCGAGCTCGTGGAGCGGCTGTCCCTCGAGGATCGCGCAGACGCCCTCGGTGATCGGCAGCTCCACGCCGATCCGGCGCGAGACGTCCCGCAGCACCGGCGCCGTGGTCAGGCCCTCAACGGCCTGGCCGATCTCGGCGCGGGCCGCCTCGGGCGTCGCGCCGCGGGCGATCAGCTCACCGGCCCGGCGGTTGCGTCCGGTCGGATGGAAGCAGCTGACCATCAGGTCGCCCATGCCGGCGAGCCCGGAGAACGTCTCCGACTCGGCGCCGAACGCCTCGCCGAGCCGCGCCATCTCGACGAGGCCGCGTGTGATCAACGCCGCCTTCGCGTTGTCGCCGAGCCCGAGGCCGTCGACGCCGCCTGCCGCGAGCGCGATCACGTTCTTGGCTGCGCCGCACAGCTCGACGCCGGCGACGTCGTCGTTGACGTAGACACGGAACGCGCGCGAGTTGACCGCATCCTGGAGTCGGAGCGCGAGCCGCTCGTCCTTCGACGCGATCACGGTCGCTCCCGGCAGGCCGGCGACGACCTCCTCCGCCATGTTTGGCCCGGAGAGCACCGCCACGGGCCGGTCGTGCACGAGCGTGGACAGCCGCGCGCCGGTCGATGGGTCGAGCCCTTTTGCAAGCGAGAGGATCGGCGCCTCTCCACCGACATGCGCGAGGACGTCCCTGAAGGCATCGCTGGGGACGGCGATGACGACGAGGTCGGCTTCGGCGTACGGCGCGTCGTCGAGCGTGTCACGGCGCGCGACGAACACGTCGTGGCCCCGCTCGCGCAGGAGGAGCGCGACGGCCGTCCCCCACGCTCCCGCGCCGACGACGACCGCTCTCATGACGACCGGCGGCGGAAATCGACGACGACCGGCACGCCTTCCAGCCCGAGCCGGTCGCGAAGCTGGTTCTCGACCCAGTAGCCGTAGTCGCGCGTCACGAGGCCCGGGTCGTTGACGGTGAAGCGGAAGCGCGGCGGCCGCGTCTCGACCTGCGCGCCGTAGAGGAGGTTCAGCCGGCGCTGTCCCTTCGACGGCGGCTGGCGCTCCGCTTTCAGCTCGGCGATCAGGCGGTTCAGCTCGCCCGTCGAGATGCGCTGGACGTAGCGGTCGTAGAGCTCGGCGACCTTGTCGAGCAAGCGTGTCACGCCGCGGCCGCTGACCGACGAGACCGTGATGAAGTCGGGGCGTTGCCGCAGACGGCGCTGCAGCTCAGGGCGGATCTCCTCGATCGTGATCTCGGAGACGTCCCACTTGGCGAGCACGATCAACGTCGCGCAATGGGCCTTGCGCGCGACCTCGACCGCAGTGATGTCTCCCTCGACGATTCCCTGGCTCGCGTCGATCAGGACGAGCGCGACGTCCGCGCGCCTGGCGGCGTCGAGCGCGCGGAGCTCGGAGTAGTACTCGATTCCCTGCCGCTGGCTGCGCTTCCGGCGAAGCCCTGCAGTGTCGACGAGCTGGAACGTCCGCTCGCCGCGCTCGATGAGCGTGTCGATCGTGTCGCGCGTCGTTCCAGGGACCTCGGACACGATCGTGCGGTCCTCGCCGACGAGACGGTTGTAGAGCGACGACTTGCCGACGTTCGGCCGGCCGAGGATCGCCACCCGGACCGTGTCGTCGCCGGGCACGACGCGCGTCGACTCACCCGGGAGCAGCGCGAGGACCTCGTCGAGCAGGTCGCCGGTGTTCGAGCCGTGGAGCGCCGAGACCGGGAACGGCTCGCCGAAGCCGAGACGGTGAAACTCGAACGCGAGCGCCTCCTGAGACGGATCGTCGATCTTGTTCGCGAGCACGAGCACCGGCTTCTTCGACTCGCGCAAGATCTGGGCGAGCTCCTCGTCACCCGGCGTGACGCCGACACGCGCATCGACGACGAAGAGGACGAGATCGGCCTCGCGAATCGCGGTGCGCGCCTGCGCGGCGATCTGGCGGGTGATCGGGTTCGCGTCCGCGATGTCCACACCGCCGGTGTCGATCAGCATGAACTGCTGACCGTTCCATTCGCAGAGCAGCTCCTTGCGGTCGCGCGTCGTGCCGTGCGTCTCGTGGACGACGGCCTGACGGGTCGCGGTCAGGCGATTGACGAGCGTCGACTTCCCGACGTTCGGGAAGCCGACGATCGCGACCGTCCCAGAGAGCTTCATCGCTCGGCCCGTTCGAGCTCGTCGAACAGCTCGTTGATGCGGCGCTCGATCACCGCGGTCGCCTCGCGGTAGCCCTTGCCGTTCTTCGGCAGGTCGTCGAACCGCAGCGGCTCACCGAACGAGACCGTGCACCGGCGGAAGTTGCCGGGCTTCCAGAACTGCGTCCCGTAGATCGCGACGGGGACGATCGGCACGTCCTCCTGCAAGCCGACCATCGCCGCACCCGGCTGCGCGGCTCCGGGCCGTCCACTCTTCTGCCGCGTTCCCTCGACGAAGAGGCCGACGACGTGACCGGCGCGCGCCTCGTCCCGCATGCGACGCACCGCTTCGCGATCCGATTCGCCGCGGTGGATCGCGATCGCGCCGTGCAACCGCAGGAACGCGCCGAGGAGCGGGAAGTTCGCGGCCTCGGCCTTCGCGACGAAGAACACCGTGCGCGGCGAGAGGGCCCCGATCAGCGGGATGTCAATCCAGTGGAGGTGGTTGATCGCGTACACCACGCCGCCCGTCCTCGGCACGTCGTCGAGGCCGATCGCCCGCGCACGTGTGAACAGCCGGACCGGCCAGCCGATGTAGATGCGACCGATCGCCCAGGCGACGTCTGTGGGGCTCACGACGTGGTGAGCGCGCGCTCGCGGATCAGCGCCTCGATCCGAGTGACGACGTCTTCGACCTCGAGATCGGTGGTGTCGATGAGCACGGCGTCCTCGGCCGGCTGCATCCGTTCGCGGTCGAGCTTGTCACGGGCTCGCAGGTCGGTCGCGAGTGCGTCCGCGCCGATGTCGGGGCGCTCGGCCTGGCGCCGCTGCGCGCGGATGTTCGGATCCGCCTGCAGATAGATCTTCACTTCGGCGTCGGGGGCGACGACGGTCCCGATGTCGCGTCCTTCGATGACGACGTTGCCCTGGTGACCGAGCTCGCGCTGACGCTCGCGCATCACCTCGCGAACCTCGTGGTGGCGGGCGACCACGGAGACCATCCGGTCGATGCGAGCCTGGCGGATCGCAGCGGTGACGTCGGCGCCGGCGATCGACACGCGGCCGGCCTCGTCGAAGAGCACCGGGTTGCGGCGTGCGAGCTCCCCCAGCGGATCGGGCTCCGCGAGCGGCAGGCCCTCGCGCATCGCGAGCCAGGTGAGCGCGCGGTACATCGCCCCGGTATCGAGGTAGCGGAAGCCCAGCCGCTCCGCGAGGTTGCGGGCGACGGTGCTCTTGCCGGCACCGGCCGGCCCATCGATGGCGACGATCATCTTCGGCTCACATGCTCCAGGAGGTCGTGGAAACCGGGGAAGGATACTCCGACGCTCTCGTAGCCCTCGATCTCGACGCCTTCGCGGCTCGCGACGCCTGCGACGGCGCCGAGCATCGCGATGCGGTGATCGCCGCGAGCGTCGATCCGGCCGCCCTTCGGCCGCGTGGGGACGCCGGTGACCTCGAAGCCGTCGTCGTGGGCCTTGGCTCGAAGGCCGAGCGCGCGCAGCGCGTCGACGAGGGCCTCGATCCGGTCGGACTCCTTGTGGCGAAGCTCCTCCGCGCCGAGCACGCGACTCGTTCCACGGGCGTGTGCCGCGAGGAGCGCGAACAGCGGCAGCTCGTCGATCAGGAGCGGCACCTCGCGCGCGTCGATCTCGGTCGCGGTCAACTCCGCCGAGCGCACCTCGAGGTCGCCGCCCGGCTCCTGGCCGAACCTCCGGCGCGTGAGGATGCCGACGCGCGCGCCCATGCGGTGCAGCACGTCGAGCAGGCCGGTGCGGCGTGGGTTCAGCCCGAGGTCGTGGATCGTGATGCGCGATTCCGGGACGATCGTGGCGGCGACGACGAACGGCGCGGCGGACGAGAAGTCGCCGGGGACGTCGACGGCGGCGAGCCTGAGGCTGCTCGGCGGGTCGATGCTGACCGAGCTCGGTCGCGTCGTGACGCGGACGCCCGCCTCGCGCAGCATCAGCTCGGTGTGGTCGCGCGTCGGCGTCGGCTCGATGACGGTCGTCCTTCCCTGGGCGCCGAGCGCGGCGAGCAGCACTGCGGACTTCACCTGGGCGCTCGCGACCGGCAGCTCGTAGTCGATCGCCGTGAGCGCTGCTCCGGTGACGGTCAGCGGCAGGTGGCCGTCGTCCGTCTCGATGTGCGCGCCCATGGTGCGCAGCGGCGATGCGATCCGTTCCATGGGTCGCGACGACAGCGAGCCGTCTCCCGTCAGGGTGAACTCGCCGTCCTGGAAGGCGAGCAGCCCCGTGACGAGACGCGCGAGGGTGCCTGCGTTGCCGCAGTCGATCGGCGCGCTCCGCAGGCCGCGCAGGCCGACGCCGCTGACGGTGACGGTCTCGGCGTCGTGCACGTCCGCCCCGAGCGCGCGCACGGCGGCGAGCGTCGACTCCGTGTCGTCGGAGCGGCCGAAGCCGCGGATGCGCGTCTCACCGTCTCCGATCGCGCCGACGAGCAGCGCGCGGTGGCTGATCGACTTGTCGCCGGGGACCGCAAAGTGGCCTTCGAGCGCCGCGGCAGGCTCAATCAGCATCGATCACCGCCGACACGACGACGCTGTAGCCCTGGGTCTCGAGGAGCGCGGCGCCGCGCTGGGCAGCGTCCTCGCCGGCGACGAGCAGGGTGAGCGTCCCACCACGCTCCGGCGAGATGTGATGCATCTCGAAGTCCTCGATGTTGATGCGCTCCGCGCCGAGCGCCTGCGTGATGCCGGCAAAGACGCCGGGGCGGTCCGGGATGTGCACGCGCAGCCTGTGCAGGGCGCCTGGGTCCGGGTACTCGCGCTCGAGCATCCGGCGGCGGCTCTGGGACGCCTCTCCGATCCAGCGCGCAAGGAACCCGGCGTCGCCCTGCTCGAGCGCAGCCTCGACCTGTTCGATCCGCCGTCGGTGCTCTCGGAGCGCGGCCCGGATCGCGTCGGCGTTGTCGAGGTAGATGTCGACCCAGATGCGCGGGTTGGCGCCCGCGATGCGCGTCATGTCGCGCAGCGAGCCGCCGGCATGCGCGAGCGGCTCGTGGCCTTCGATGCGCGACGCGCCGGTCTGGTTCGCGACGATGTTCGCGAGCACGTGCGGGACGTGGCTCGTCATCGCGACGAGGCGATCGTGGGAGTCGGCGTCGATCGCAACCGGGGTCGCGCCGAGAGCCGATGCAAACGCATGGACGGCGCGATGGCGGGTCGGCTCGGTGTGCGCGATCGGCGTCAGGAACCAGGTCGCGCCTTCGAAGAGGGCGGCGCTCGCGTGCTCGGGCCCACGTGCCTCGGACCCGCAGATCGGATGTCCGCCGACGAAGCGCGGCGAGCCGTTCGCCGCCTGGACGACGGACGCCTTGGTCGAGCCGACGTCGGTCACGGTCGCGTCGGTGGTCGCGGTGAGCACGGCGGCGACCGTCGCGGGCAGCTGGCCGATGGGCGCGGCGACGACCACGAGCTCGGCGTCCGTCACCGCGGCGACGAGGCTGTCTGCCGGCGCGAGGGCGTCGCGACCGGCCGCTTGGCCGAGGACGCCGGCGTCGGGATCCCAGCCGCGGACGTCGTCCCCACGCCGCCGCGCCGCGAGCGCGACGGACGTCCCCATCAACCCGGTGCCGATGACTGCGACCTGCATGACCGCCCATTGAACCTGAGCGCGCCCTCCGGAGCCGCGCGGCCGCTGGTCAGCGGCGCATGAGCTCCGCCAGGCGGAACGCCAGGTCGAGGGCCTGCCGCGCGTTGAGGCGCGGGTCGAGCAGCGTCTCGTAGCGGTCGGAGAGCTGGGCCTCGACGACGTCGTCTGCGCCGCCCAGGCACTCCGTCACGTTCTCGCCCGTGAACTCCAGATGCACGCCGCCGGGCCAGACGTTCTCCTGCCAGCACGCGGCGAAGAACCCCTCCAGCTCGCGCATGATCGTGTCGAAGCGGCGCGTCTTCACGCCGTCGGCCGTGCGGATCGTGTTCGCGTGCATCGGGTCCGACGCCCACAGCACCGGATGACCCTCGTCGCGTACAGCGCGCAGGAGCGGCGGCAGCAGGTCAAGCACGTGATCTGCACCCATCCGCGCGT
Organism: Gaiellaceae bacterium; assembly: GCA_036490895.1. Lineage (GTDB taxonomy): Bacteria > Actinomycetota > Thermoleophilia > Gaiellales > Gaiellaceae > PALSA-600. The sequence continues at coordinate 14,079 of DASXDB010000134.1, read as the reverse complement.
AGAACGTCAGCCGTCCAGGTACCCGCAGCGGGTTCAGCCGCTCGCAGAGCGCGACGACGTCCTCAGGTGTCGCTGCAGGCCCGAGCTTCACGCCGATCGGGTTGTGCACACCTGCGAAGAACTCGACGTGCGCGTCGTCGAGCCCGCGCGTGCGCTCGCCGATCCACAACAGGTGCGCCGAGCAGTCGTACCAGTCGCCCGTCAGCGAGTCCTCGCGCGTCAGGCCTTCCTCGTAGTCGAGCAGCAAGCCTTCGTGCGACGTGAACACGTCGACCTCGTGCAGCCGCCGCTCGGCCCCGAGATCGATCCCGCACGCAGCCATGAACGCGAGCGCACGCTCGATGTCCATCGCCAGCGCCTCGTACCGACGGCCCTCCGGCGACGACGCGACGAAGTCCTTGTTCCACAGATGCACCTGCGTGAGATCCGCGTACCCGCCCTTCGTGAACGCGCGCAGCAGATTCAGCGTCGACGCCGACTGGTTGTACCCCTCGACCATCCGCCGCCCATCCGGGACGCGCGCCTCCGCCGAACGCTCGTCGCCGTTCACCATGTGCCCGCGGAACGACGGGATCTCCTCGCCGTCGACCACCTCGAACTCGTCCGACCGCGGTTTCGTGAACTGCCCGGCGATCCGCCCCACCTTCACGACCGGCAACGTCGCGCCGTACGTGAGCACGGCCGACATCTGGAGCATGATCTTCAGCTTCTCGCGGATGCGCATGGTCGAGATCTCGTTGAAGGACTCGACGCAGTCGCCCGCCTGAAGCAGGAACGCCCGCCGGTCGATGGCCGTCGCCAGCTGCTCCCGCAGAGCCCGCGCCTCACCGGCGAAGACCAAGGGCGGCGAAGACTTCAGCCGGGCGACGGCCGCAGCGGCCGCTTCGGGATCGGACCAGGACGGCTGCTGGAGCGCGCGCCGCTCCCGCCATGAGTCCGGTCTCCAGGTCGCCGATGTGACCGCCATTTCCACTATCGTGCCAGGAGTGACTTCCGCCTCTGAGTTCCGTTGGTCGTGGCGCCGCGGGCGAGGCGGAGCCCTGCGCTAGAGGCCGCCTCGTCCGCTGACCCGACTCGGCGCGACTCCCAGACAACGAGGTGACCTGACATGCGTGTCTTCTCCGGCATCCAACCGACGGGTGCCAAGCACATCGGCAACTACATCGGCGCGATGCGTCAATACGTCACGACCCAGGACGAGGGCGACGCGTTCTTCTGCATCGTCGACCTCCACTCGATCACCGTCGACTACGACCCGCGCGACCTGCACGACCGGACACTCGACCTGGCCGCGATCCTCTTCGCGGTCGGCCTCGACCCCGACCGCTGCACGCTCTTCTGCCAGAGCCACGTCACGGCCCACGCGGAGGCGGCGTGGCTGCTCTCGGCCGTCACCGGGTTCGGGCAACTCGGCCGCATGACCGCGTTCAAGGAGAAGGGTGAAGGCAAGGACTTCGTCTCCGCCGGCCTCTTCACGTACCCCGTCCTGATGGCGGGCGACATCCTGCTCTACCAGACCGACATCGTTCCGATCGGTGACGACCAGCGTCAGCACCTCGAGCTCTCGCGCGATGTCGCCGAGCGCTTCAACTCACGGTACGGCGAGACGTTCAAGGTGCCGCGCGGCGTCTACCCGGAGGTAGGCGCCCGGATCATGGACCTGCAGGAGCCGACGAAGAAGATGTCGACGACGGGCGGCACGCCCCAGGGAACCGTGCTCGTCCTCGACGACGCCGACACGATCCGCAAGAAGTTCAAGACGGCGGTGACCGACTCGGGACGCGAGATCCGCTATCTCCCGGAGGAGAAGCCCGGCGTCTCGAACCTCATCGAGATCCTGGCGGTCGCGAGCGGCCGTGCGATCCCCGACGTGGAAGTCGACTACGAAGGCAAGGGCTACGGCGACCTGAAGTCGGACGTCGGCGACGCCGTGGTCGAGCTCTTCCGGCCGATTCAGCAGCGGTACGAGGAGCTGCGCGCCGACGAGGGCGAGCTGCGCCGGCTGCTCAAGATCGGCGCAGACAAGGCGCACGCAACGTCGGCTCCGACTCTTCACCAGATGTACGAACGCATGGGTTTCGTGGCCCGTTAATCTCCGACCCCGGAGTCGCCCGAAAAACGACAAAGGGGGAGATCGGATGAGCAAGTCATCGCGCGTCGTCGTGGGCGCGATCGTCGTCGCGCTCTGCGCCGTCTCAGCGCTCGTCGCCGGTGTCGCGCACCGCGGCAGCGCAACTGCTGCGCCGGCGGCGAACTGCCAGCTCGGCAACAAGGACGGGCAGATCAAGCACGTCATCTACCTGCAGTTCGACAACACGCACTATCGACGTGACAACCCGGACATCGCGTCCGACCTCGAGCAGATGCCGAACCTGCTCAACTTCCTGAAGTCGAACGGCACGCTCGTCGCGAACGACCACACGATCCTTATCTCGCACACCGCGGGCGGGATCCTGTCGTCGCTGACCGGCCTCTATCCGGATCGGACCGGCCAAGCCGTCTCGAACTCGTACGACTACTACAAGCAGACCGGCGTCCCGCAGTTCACGAGCTCGTTCAAGTACTGGACGAACACGGCAGACGGTACGAACGACACGCTGCCGAACATGGTCGGCGACGGCGGCCAGACCACTCCTGCCCCGTGGCTCACGTACACGCATGCCGGCTGCAACGTCGGCGGCGTCTCGGCCGCGAACATCGAGCTCGAGAACAACTCGGTGAGCCCCGGCGGCGACATCGCGGCCGTCTACGGCCCGACCTCGCCCGAGGCCGCCGAGCCGGCCGCGCAGCGGATGGCCGACTTCGTCGGCATCGCGATCCACTGCGCGAAGGGCGCAGCCCTCTGCGGCCCCGGCTCGCACGCGAAGCCCGACCAGGCGACCACGGTTCCCGGGTCGGACGAGGGCTACCTCGCCCTGCTCGGCGCCAAGTACGTCAACCCCGCGATCACGGGCGGCAACGGCTGCGTGAAGGCAACCGACGGCACCGACATCAAGGATCCCACGGGCACCTTCTGCGGCTTCCCCGGCTTCGACGGCGCGCTCGCGAAGAACACGCTCGGCGAGGTCGCACAGATGCAGGAGAACGGCGTCCCTGTGACCTTTGCCTACATCTCGGATGCGCACGACAACCACACGCTCGCGCGGGCCTCGGGGCCTGGTGAGGCGGATTACAAGCAGCAGCTCTCCGACTACAACGACGCGTTCGGCGTCTTCTTCAACCGTCTGAAGAGCGACGGCATCGACAAGAGCAACACGCTCTTCGTGATCACCGTCGACGAGGGCGATCACTTCGCGGGCGGCACGGTCTCCCCGGATGCAAACGGCGTCGCCACGTACACGCATGCGACCTGCGCGCAACCGGACCTGACGACGGTCGCAGCGTGTCCGACGAACCAGATCGGCGAGGTCAACGCGCACCTGAAAGCGCTCCTCCCGGCGGGCGAGCCGACGTTCGACTACCACTTCGACGATGCCCCGACGATCTACGTGAACGGGCAGCCGGAGAGGACGAACGCGGGCGTTCGCCAGCTGGAGCAGGACGTGTGGAAGGCATCGGTCCCGGATCCGTACAAGACCGCCGTCGTCCCGATCGCGCAGCGCCTCGCCGACTCCGTCGAGGAGAACACGCTGCACATGGTGACGAACGACCCGAAGCGGACACCGTCCTTCACGATGTTCGGCGATCCCGACATCTTCTTCACCGAGTCGGGCTTCCCCGGCACGTGCGGAGCGGTCTCCGTCTGCGTCAACCCGTCGTTCGCCTGGAACCACGGCGACGTGCAGGACGAGATCGGCAACACGTGGTTCGGCATGGTCGGTCCAGGAATCGACAACAACGGCATCGACACGAAGACGTGGACGGATCACGTCGACCTGCGGGCGACGATGAACACGCTGCTCGGCCTTCGTGACAGCTACGTGGACGACGGTCGCGTCGTGACGCAGATCGTCGACAGCAAGGCACTGCCGAACGAGCTTCGCGCCGGCAACGTCGCGCAGCAGCTCGGCGACGAGTACAAGCAGATCAACGCGCCGTTCGGTCAGTTCGCAACGGACACGCTCGTCGCGTCCACCGCCGCGCTGGCAACCTCGGACGCGCTCAGGTACGACCAGATCGAAGCGTCGATCGCCAACCTGACCACGGAGCGGAACGCGCTCGCGGGGGACATCAGGCAGGCCCTGAACGACGCCGCCGGCGGTGTGGCCCGGCTCGACGAGAACCAGGCGAACACCTGGATCACGCAGGCGCAGAGCCTGCTCGACCAGGCCCACGCCCTCGCGGTCGAGAACCCCGTTCCGGCGCACTCGTAGAGCGAAGTCGCTCGACTTCGGAGGCCTCGAGCTCGCGCCACGCGCCGGGCTCGAGGCCTTCGAGCGTCAAGGGGCCGTAGCGGCTGCGGTGCAGCCGCTTCACGCGATGGCCGGTCGCTTCCACCATTCGCCGCACCTGCCGGTTGCGTCCTTCGTGGAGCACGAGCTCGATCCGCGCGCCGTCGATGCGCCGCACCTCAGCCGGGCTCGTCGGGCCGTCGTCGAGCTCGACGCCGCCGCGCAGCCGCGCGAGATCGGCGTCGGTCGGCTGCGACCAGCATTCCACCTCGTAGACCTTGTCGACCTCGTAGCGAGGATGTGCGAGCCGGTGGGCGAGCTCGCCGTCGTTCGTCAAGAGCAGCGCGCCGGTCGTGTCGGCATCGAGCCGGCCGACGGGGACGACGCGCCCCGGGTGGGCGACCACGTCGACGACCGTGCGGCGTCCCTGCGGATCGCGCGCCGTCGTGACCACGCCCGCAGGCTTGTTCAGCAGGACGTACGCGACGCGCTGCTTCGTCAGCGGTTTCCCGTCGAGGCGAACGTCGTCATCCGCGCCGACGAACGTGTTCAGCTGGCCAGCCTCGCCGTTGACGGTGACGCGGCCGGCCTTGATGAGGTCGTCGGCCCTGCGTCGCGAGGCAACTCCGGCGCGGGCGAGCCAGGCATTCAGGCGCATCACAGAATTGAATCGGATGAGCATGATCGCCGGGAGACGTTTCCGTCGCGCCAGGTGAACATCCATCCGCGCCCCGAGACGGAGCCGACCTGCGTCGACCGAGTCGAGCGGCCGGCGCGTTCAGGGAGCCAGCAGGAGCTTCCCGGTCGTCCGGCGCGCTTCGAGATCCTCGTGCGCGCGGCGCGCGGCGGCCAGCGGATAGCGCGTACCGATCTCGACCTTCAGGTCGCCCGACGCGACGAGCGCGAACACATCCGCTGCGCGCGCGCCCAGCAGCTCGGGCGTCCGCGTGTATGTCCCCAGCGTCGGGCGCTGCAGGTACAGCGAGCCCTTCGCCTCCAGCGTGTGCGGGTCGACCGGGTCGGGGCGGCCGCTCGCGGAGCCGTAGAGGATCATTCGGCCGGTCGGAGCGAGCGCATCGAAACCGGCCGCGAAGGTCGTCTGGCCGATGCCGTCGTAGACGGCGGCCGCGTTCAGGTCGCCGGCGTGCTCGACGAACTCCTCGTACGAGAGCGTCTCATCGGCGCCGAGCTCACGCGCCGTCGCGCGCTTCTCGGCGGTGGATGCGGTCGCGATCACGTGCGCCCCACGGAGCTTCGCGATCTGCGTCAGCAACTGGCCGACGCCGCCGGCAGCCGCGTGCACCACGATGCGGTCCCCCGCGCGAATCGGGTACGAGTCGTGCGCGAGGTAATGGGCGGTCATGCCCTGGAGCAGCACCGCGACAGCAAGGTCGGTCGCGACGCCGTCGGGGATGACCACTGCTTTCGCGCGCGGCACCGCGACCTGCTCGGCGTAGCTGTGCGGAACGGCGTTCCAGACAAGCCGCTTGCCGTCGGCGCTCGTGCCGCCCGCCTCCGCGCCGATGATCGCCGGTGGATCGGCGCCGTAGTGCTCGCGGGTGCGTTCGTAGACGTCGCGGAAGTTGACGCCGATGGCCTCGATGGTCACGAGCGCCTCGCCGTCGCCCGGCACGGGATCCGGGACGTCGCGGAGCTCGAGCACCTCCGGCCCGCCCAGGCGCTCGAACCAGATCGCCTTCATCAGTACAACGCTGCCGCGAGCCGGCGGCGGTACTGCATGACGAGCGGATGCTCGGAGCCGAGCTCGCCGAAGAGCGCCACCATCGTCTCGCGGTCCTTCCGTTCGAGCAGCAGCTCGAACGCCGCCTCGTAGTCGCCGGCGGCGAGCGCCGCTTTCAGCTCCGGATCGTCGGTCGTCTCGCCGATGCCGGGCTTCGTCAGCTCGGCAAGCCATGCCTCGACGTGCGCTTTCGGCAGCGCGCCGACGAACTCCGCCACCACCTGGCCGTTTCGGAACGCCTTCACCGCTGGAATGCCGCGGATGCCGTAGTCGAGCGAGAGGCCTTGGTTCGCATCCGTGTCGACCTTCGCGAGCGCGACGCCCGCTGCGGCGGTCGCCTCCTCGAGGATCGGCCCGAGCGCCCGGCACGGCCCGCACCACTCCGCCCAGAAGTCGACGACGACCGGCCCCAGGTGCGAGCGCGCGATCACCGCCTCGTCCCAGCTCTGCTCCGTGACATTCATCGGTGTCTGGCACTCATGGTGTCAGACACCGAGATCGCTAGGCGGGGCGCTTCTCCGCGACGGCCTCGAGGCGGCCGCGGATCTCGTCCACGTCGGCGCCCAGGTCGTCGACGCGCGGCAGCGCGGCGAGCGACTCGAGCCCGAAGGTGCGCTCGAAGAGGGGCGTCGTGCGATAGCGGATCGCTCCGAACTCGTTGTCGCGACCGCCCTCGGCGACGAGCCCGCGCTCGACGAGCCCGGCGACGACGCCGTCGACGTTCACGCCGCGGATGCGCGCGATCTCCGGGCGCGACACCGGTCCGAGATAGGCGACGATCGCGACCGTCTCCAGCGCAGCCTGCGAGAGCCCGCGCTCGGCGGGCTTCTCGAAGAGGCGCGCACACGCGTCCGACGCGGTCTTCGACGCGCGGAACGCCCACCCGCCGGCGACGTGCTCCAGCACGATCCCGCTCCGCTCCTCCGAGAACCGCTGCTCGAGGATCGAGAGCGACTCCTCGACCTGCGACGGGTCTGCCTCGGCGGCCGACGCGAGATCGTCGACGGAAAGGGGCTGAGAGGCGACCACGACCAGCGCCTCGAGCGTCCGTGCGAGCTCGAGCGCGGGCGTGGCATCGGTCGTGATCAGGCGGAGACCGTGTTCCAAGAGAGGCTCCTTTCGGCGTCGGCGCGGGAAATCCTTATCGGGGCGAACGGCGCGGCTTGCGCGATTGCGATCTCGTTCTGCTTGCGGAGCTCGAGGAGGGCCAGGAACGCGACCGCGACCTCGACGCGCGAGAGCCCGGCCACCTCCTGGTCGAAGTCGAACCGCGATCGGCGGCGGAGCAGCGACCGCCAGCGCTCGAGGAACTGCGAGACCGGCGGGAACCGGAGCGCCATGTGGGCGACCGACGGCTCCGGCGGCTCGACGGCGAGCGCGCGCAGCGCCGCCGCAAGCAGCTCCGGCGGCTGCGGTGCGAGCTTCCGCTCTGCGACCAGGGCGAGCGGCGCAGGGCCGAGGCGGAAATGCACGTCGCGGCGTTCGTCGAGGCGCTCCCGCAGGAACCCGGCTGCGTCCTTGGCGCGGCGGTACTCGGCGAGCCGTCGCGCGAGCTCCTCCGCAGCCTCTTCGGGCTCGAGCTCGGCGAGCTCCGCGTCCTCCTCGGGGAACATCGCGCGCGCCTTCAGCTCGAGCAGCGCGCTGATCAGGATCAGGAACTCGCCGCACGCGTCGAGGTCGAGCTCGCCCTTCTCGGCGAGGTGCTCGACGAACGTGACGATGATCGCCGCGAGGTCGATCTCGCGGAGGGGCAGCTCCTCGCGGAGCACGAGGGAGAGCAGCAGGTCGAACGGCCCCTCAAATGCGTCCAGGTCCAGCTCGAGCTCGCGCACGGCGACGGGCATCGCCGCAGAGTACTGCCGTTACCGGACGCGGCCCCTGGGGATCGCCATCGTGTGCGCCGGCTTTGCCGGCTCGCGCCCCTTGGGCTCCTGCGGCCGTCGCGGGCGGCGCTGGTGGAGCAGGAAGTAGGTCACGGCCGCAACGAACACGATGATGCTCACCCAGGCGTTCAGGCGTAGGCCGGCGATGTGGTGGGCCGGGTCGATCCGGAGCAGTTCCTCGAAGAAGCGGCCGAAGCAGTACCAGGCGACGTAGAGCGCGAACAGGTTCGGCGGGTTGGTGCGGAACCGCCGGCCGATCCAGAGCAGGACGAGCACGCCGATCACGTCCCAGATCAACTCGTACAGGAACGTCGGGTGGAAGGTCGAGTAGGCGAGGTACTGCGGATCGGCCGGCAGGTGGGCCGGGTCGATCCTGAGCCCCCACGGCAGCTTGGTCGGCTTGCCGTACAGCTCCTGGTTCCACCAGTTCCCGATGCGCCCGATGCCCTGCGCAAGGAGGAGCCCCGGCGCGACCGCATCCATGAAGAGCGGGACGCTCGCGCCGGCGCGGCGGACGACCATCGCGCCCACGATCGCGCCGAAGAGGATGCCGCCCCACACGCCGAGGCCGCCCTTCCACACCTCGAAGATCCCCTGCCACTTCGGCGTCGGCACTTCGTTCCACGAGGTGACGTCGTGATACGCGCGCGCGCCGATGACGCCGAACGCGACGCCCCACACCGCGACGCGCGTGACGAGATCCCACTCGCCGCCCTTCGCGACCCAGCGGCGACCGGTCAGCCCGATGCACGCCAGGATCGCGACGAGCAGCGTGAGCCCGTACATGTGCAGCTGCACGGGACCGAGGTCGACGACGCCTGTATGCGGCGAGGGGATGTAGCCGAGCACGGGCAGATTCTGCCCGTCCGCGTCGGCTGGCGCGGATCTGCTTAGAGCAGGATCTGCGCCGCAAGCTCCGGCGCGCACCCGCGCCGGATCAGGTCGATCGCCGCATGAAGATCGACGTCGGAGCGCATCGCGAGCTCGTTGGCCGTGTCCTCGGGGAACCCGGCCCGCTCGAGCTCTTGTGCACGCCACCGCTCGACGATCTCTTGCTCCGTGACCTGGAGTGTGGTGTCCGCAGTAGGCATCTTCGATCTCTCAGTACTCCTATTCGGCATAACGCGCAAGCCGGTTCTCCCTATACCGAGGTATGGTCCGATTTAACGGAAGGCTTACCTACGCAGCGGCGACGCCGATTCCGTCAGTCCGGCAGCAGCGGCATCTCGACCCCCTCGCCGCGGCCGACGAGCACGCCGCGCGTGATCGCCCGCGAACCGAACCGCTCGCGGACCGAGTCGATCGCCTCGTCGAGCTCGGGCGCAGTGCGGCCTTGGAGCGCCAGCGCGAGCTGGCGGGGCAAGGCGTCGTCGAGGTTCGCGACGGAGATGCCGACGAGCGTTACGCCGCGCTGCTCCAGCATCGGCATCGCCTCGTCGAGCAGCCCGCGCGCAGTGCGCAGCACGGTCTCGGTGCTCGAGGTCGACTGCAGCAGCGTGTGCGAGCGCGTCGCGCGCGTGAAGTCGTCGAAGCGGAGTCGGAGGACCACAGTGCGCCCGACGCGGCTCGCCTTCCGCATTCGGCGCGTGACGCGGTCGACGAGTGCGATCAGGTCGGCATCGAGCTCGGCCGGCGTCCACGGCCTGCGCCCACGGGCCTGCTGCGAGCCGATCGAGCGCCGCCGGCGCCGCCTCTCGACCGGCCGCGGGTCGAGGTTGCGCGCCAGCGCGTGCAGATGGCGTCCCTGGGCGCGCCCGACGAGCGCGATCAGCAGCCCCTGATCCATGCTGGCCACCTCGCCGACGGTCGAGATCCCGACCTCACGCAGCTTTCGCGAGGTGACGGGGCCGACGCCCCACAGACGCTCGACGTCGAGCGGGTGAAGAAACGCGAGCTCCTGGTCCGGCGGCACGACCAGCAACCCGTCGGGCTTCGCGACGCCGCTTGCGACCTTCGCCAGAAACTTCGTCCGCGCCACGCCGACCGTGATCGGGAGGCCGACCTCGTCGCGTACGCGACGGCGCAGCGTCCGCGCGATCTCGAGCGGCGTGCCGACGCTCCGTTCCATCCCGTGCACGTCGAGGAACGCCTCGTCGATCGACAGCGCCTCGACGACCGGCGCGGTGTCCTCGAACACGCGGAACACGGCCTTCGACGCCTCGGAGTACGCCTTGAAGCGCGCCGGCACGACGACCGCCTGCGGGCACAGCTGCCGCGCGCGCCGCTGGCCCATCGCGGTGCGGACGCCGAACGCCTTCGCCTCGTAGCTCGCCGCGAGCACGATCCCCGGGCCGACGATCACCGGCTTACCGAGGAGCCGCGGCTCGTCGCGCTGCTCGACTGACGCGAAGAACGAGTCGAGATCGGCGTGCAGGATCGACACGAACATATGTTCCCACACGTCGAGTATCGTTCGCCACATGGCCGAGGCACGCCTCGCCGAGCTCGTGGCAGCGCTCTCGCTGGGGATCGACCTCGGCTTCGGCCAGCCGATGGAGCATGTGCTTCGCCAGTGCCTCATCTCGCTCCGGCTCGCAGAGCGGCTCGGACTCGACGAGGAGCAGCGTGCCGACGTCTACTACACCTCGCTCCTGATCAACGTCGGCTGCCACTCGGACGCCCACGAGCAGGCGAAGTGGTTCGGCGACGACTTCGCGTCGAAAGCGATCAAGTACGACCACGAGCCGCGCAGCCTCCGCATGATGGCGACGGGCCTCAGCTTCCTGGGCCGGGGCCACCCTCCGCTTCACCGGTTTCGCGTCGGCCTCGAGTTCGTGCTCTCAGGCCGCCGGGAGGTCGACGGGATGATCGAGTCGCACAGTCAGATCGCCCGGATGCTCGGCGAACAACTCGGTCTGTCCGAAGGCGTCCTCGGCTCGCTCGCGACGGCGTACGAGCGGTGGGACGGCCGCGGCTGGCCGGGCGACCTGAAGGGCGAGGAGGTGCCGCTCCCGGCACGCGTCTCGCAGTTCGCGGAGTTCGTCGAGGTTGCGAACCGCCTGGGCGGAGCGGAGGCGGCAGTGACGCTGGCCCGCCGGCGACGCGGCAAGCAGTTCGACCCGCAGCTCTCGGACGTGCTGGCGGGCGACACGAGCGTTCTTCCCCCGCCCGAGACGAGCTCGAGCTGGAGCGACGTGATCGCATCGGAGCCCGGGCTCGCGGTGGTGCTCGACGACTCGCAGTTCGACCGTGCTCTGGCCGCGATCGCGAGCTTCGTCGACCTGAAGTCGCCGTACTTCCTCGGCCATGCACGGGCCGTGGCGGAGCTCGCTGCCGAGGCCCTGCCGGACGACGCACAGCTCGTGCGCCGCGCCGGGCTCGTCCACGACTGGGGCCGCCTCGGCGTGTCGAACGCGATCCTCGACAAGCGCGCGCCGCTCGGCGCAGGGGAATGGGAGCGCCTGCGGCTGCAGGGCTACATCACCGAACGGATGCTGCAGCAGTCCGAGGCGCTCGCGCCGCTCGCGCCGAGCGCGCTGCCGGCGCGCGTCACGCGAGTACTTGCTGCCGCGAACGCCTATCAGGCGATGCGCGAGCCGCGTCCGCACCGCGAAGCGCTCGACGCGGACCGCGCCGCCTCCGAGTTGCGAGCGGGCCCGTTCGACCCCGCCGCGGCGGAAGCGGTGCTCGCCGCAGCCGGCCACCGGGTCGCACGCCGGCGCGAAGGGCCTGCCGGCCTCACGCCGCGCGAGGTCGAGGTGCTCCGGCTGCTCGCCCGCGGGCTTTCGAACAAGGAGATCGCACAGCGCCTCTCCATCTCGCCGAAGACGGTCGGCAATCACGCCGACCACATCTACGCCAAGATCGACGCCCAGTCGCGCGCGGCCGCCGCGTACTTCGCGATGCAGCAGGGCCTCCTCCCGGAGGAGGAGTTCCCCGCTCGCGTCGCGGCATAGCTACGCCGGCTGCAGCGCCTGGAGGTTCTTCATCATCACGGCCTCGGTCTTGTGCAGCTCGTCGGCCGGGCTGAACATCAGCACCTCGCTGCCCGGCTCATGCTTCACCGGGATGTGCCCCGGCGGCGTATAGAACGCGTCCCCCGCCTCGTACGTCTCGTCGCGGTCGGCGAACCGAAACGTGACCTTGCCGGCGAGCACGTAGCCCCAGTGCGGGCATTGGCACATGTCGTCCGGGAGACCCTTCATCAACGGCGTGCCGTCGATGTCCTGGTGGAACGTCGCGAACCCGATGCGGTAGCCGTCGACCTCGGCATTGCAGTCCGTGACCGGGCCGAACTCCTCCCTTTTCGCCGTCGCCTTCGAAACCTTGGACATTTGCAATCCCCCTACGTCGATTGGCTCGAGCGTAGGTCCCGGCCGCGCGCCGCACCATGAGGCATTCGCCTCATCTTTCGGCGAGCGCGCCCTCCCAGATCGAGAGGCGGTGCTGGAGCCTGCGTCATCCGACTCACGGTTGTGAGGGCCGGCGGGCGGGGGTCCGCCGCCCGCCGGCCGGCCGTCGTCAGAGGTTCATCGGCCCGCCAGGCGCGTAGGCAGCGCCGTTCGAGCTCGACGAGCCGCTGTTGCCCATGTTGGGACAGTTGTGCTTCGCGCGCGGTGTCGTCGCGCCGGGTGTCGTCGTCGTGCCAGGAGTCGTCGTCGACGGCGTCTTTGACGAGCCGCCACCGGCGGCCCAGGCCGCGCCGGCGCCGATCGCAGCAACGACGATGATCACGGCGACGAGCGTGCGCAGTCGAGTCAATCCGCACCTCCTTGTCGGTATCCCGAAAGGAAACCGCTTGGACCTAAGGCGCGATCAAGAACTGCCTAAGAGATACGCGCGGAGCCGAGGCGTGCCCGGCCCCGCGCGGATTGGGTCAGCGGGTGGTCTTCGCGACGGTCGCGGTGAACGCGAACATGCCGGTGCTGTCGGACTGCGAGCCCGAGCAGGTGTCGATCGTCCGCTTCATGAGGCCATTCTTGTGGCCGTAGACCTTGGTGAAGGTCTGCGCGGTGCCGCCCGTGGGCGTGAAGGTGCCCGTGAGCCGCAGGACGACCCAGTGGGTGTTGTTCACCCAGGCCGACTGGCCGCTCGACGCGTGCACGGTCACCGCGCCGTTGACGGTGCAAATTGCCGAAATGGCCCGCTTCCCGCCGCGCGCGAGCGCGGACGACACTCCGATCGCCGCAAGCAACACGACGAGGGCGATCCCGGTCAAAACACGTTTCACGATCGGTTCCCCCTTTCGTGGGTTGCAGGTCCTGTACCCGGCAACGGGCGGAAATCCCACGATCGAGGCAGGTTTTGCGTCCGGCTTACATCGAGCGGAACCGGTGTCTGACACCACTGGTGTCAGACACCACGTCAGGCGACAGCGGACTCGCCGAGGAGCATCTTCACCTCGGCGTAGAAGTCCGGTGCGGGCTTGACCTTGTACTGTGGGCCGAAGGCGTAGACCTTCTTGCCGTGCGAGGTGATCAGGTCGGCGTAGACCGGTGACTCGCCCGGGAAGTCCTTGATCAGCGCGGCGAGCTCGCGGATCGTTCCCGCCCCGGCTTTCGTCGCGTCGATCTTCAGCCACACCTCGCGCTTCTCAGGCACCGCTTCGAACGCGGCGATCTCCATCGCGACCAGCTTCGTCTCGCCTTCCTTGCGGTCGATGCGACCCTTCACGATCAGGATCCGGTCGGTCGTGCACAGCTCGCGCGCGCGGTCGTAGGTCGAGTTGAAGACGACGGTCTCGACACCTCCGGTCACGTCCTCGAGCCGCAGGAACACCATCGCGTCGCCGCGCTTCGTCGTCATGTGCCGCAACGCGGCGACGATGCCGCCGACCGTCACGACCTCGCCGTCACGGCGGCGGTCGAGCTCGCCGATCGTCGCGTCCGACTTCCGCCGCAGCTGCTCGCGGATCCCCGAGAGCGGATGCTCGGAGACGTACAGCCCGAGCACCTCCTTCTCGAGTCGCAGCAGCTCGTTCTTGTCGAACTCGTCGGTCGAGAGCATCGGATGCTTGCGCGGGATCTCCTCGATCGGCGCGAGGTCGAAGATCGAGCCCTGGCCGGCGAGGCGGTCTGCCTGGTACTGCTGGCCGAGCCGCACGGCGTCCTCGAGCACGTCCAGCGCCGCCTTCCGCGACCCGGGCAGCGCACCGCATTTCACGAGCGCCTCGAGCACGCGCTTG
>DASXDB010000133.1:0-2569 GCA_036490895.1 Gaiellaceae bacterium | reverse complement strand
CGTTCATGTTCATCAAGGTCGCCGACCGGCAGGTGGAGCCGTCGACGCTGATTCTCGGGCGGCTCTGGCTCGCCACGCTGACGCTGGCGGCGGTGGTGCCGATCCTCGCCGGCGGGCGCATCGTCGCCGCCGATCTCCGCGGCCACTGGCGGCCGATCGTCGTCGTCGGCCTCTTGAACACCGCCGTCCCGTTCTGGCTCCTCTCCTGGGGCGAGACGAGGATCGACTCCGGCCTCGCGTCGATCATCCAGGCGTCGGTGCCGATCTTCAACGCGGTGCTCGCGTTCGGGTTCTTCCACGACGAGCGTGTCACCGGCCGGCGGCTGCTCGGCGTTGCGATCGGGTTCGTCGGTGTCGCCGTTCTCGTCGGCGCGCAGCCTCACGCGAAGCTCCTCGGTGCGCTGGCGGTCGTCGGGATGGCCCTGTGCTACGCCGCGGGCGGGCTGCTCACCCGGCGTCACCTGTCGACGGCTCGCCCGCACGCGATCGCGCTGGGCACGACGCTCGTCGCGGCCGTCGCGGTGACTCCCGCGGGGGTCGCGCAGGCACCTGCCGACCTGCCGGGCTGGAAGACGTTCGGGTCGATCGCGGTGCTCGGCACCGTGTGCACCGCAGTCGCCTACCTCATCTTCTTCACGATCATCGCGCGTGCTGGTGCGGGGTACGCCGCCCTCGTGACGTACCTCGTCCCGCCGGTCGCACTCGGTTACGGCGCGATCTTCCTCGACGAAGGCGTCGGCGTCGCTGCCCTGGTCGGTCTGGTGCTGATCCTGGCCGGTGTCACGCTCGGGACCCGGCGCGCGGTTCGCTCGGCACGCCCGGTCGCGGCGGCCGAGGCACCTGCGTGATCACGGTCGAGACCGAGACGATCGGCGAAGCCTGGCTCGAGACCGCGCGGCGGATCCTACGCGACGGCGCCGACGCCGTGTACGACGGCGAGCCGACGAAGGAGCTCTCGCTGGTTGCCGTTCACGTCGCCGTCCCAGATCCGGGCGACTCGACGATCGCGCGGCTCGCCGATCCCGACTGGCTCGATTGGATGCGGCGCAACTTCACCCGGCCGGACGACGTCGCGGAGCTGGGCGGCGCGCGCTCGTATGCGCGCAGGCTGCGCGACTACGGCGGGCGCGACCAGGTGGCGTGGGTCGTCGATCGGCTTGCAGACCCGGAATGTCGTTCGGCGGCGATCACGACGTTCGAGCCGCACACGGACACGACCTACGTCCCGTGCATCTCGCTGCTCGACTTCTGGCGCGTGGCCGGCCCGCTGGAGCTCGTCGTCTATGCGCACTCCCTCGACTTCGGCAAGAAGGCCTACGGCAATCTCGTCGAGCTGGCGCGGCTGCAGCACGAGGTTGCCGGCGCCGTCGGCTGCCCGGTCGGCTCGCTCGTCCTCCATGCGAAGTCGGCGCACGTCTACGAGCCGGAGCTCGCGCTGATGGCGGAGCTCTCCGTGTGACGGTGTCGATCCGGCGAGCGGAAGCCGGCGACGTCGACTGGCTCGTCGAGCTGTTGAACGGCGAGGAGACCGAGCCCTACCTGAGCGGCGCGCACGCGTTCGACCGCGAGGGGATCGCTGCCGACGTCGCGCGATCCGAGGTCGAGCCGGAGCGGTTCGGTCGCTTCATCGTCGAGGTCGACGGTGACCGGGCCGGCGTGATGGGGTTCGAGGAGCGCAGCGCTCCGCACCGCATAGCCAGGCTCGGAAGTCTCGCGATCCATCCCGACTTCCGTGGCCGACATGCGGCCGACGACGCAGCTCGCCTTCTGCAGCGGTATCTGCTGGAGGAGCTCGGCTACCACCGGCTCGAGCTCGCCTGCTACGGCTTCAACGAGCGCGCGATCCGCCACGCCGAGCGGGTCGGCTTCGTCCGCGAGGGCGTGCAGCGCCGCGCCTATCTGCGGCACGGCGAGTGGCAGGACGCCGTGTTGTTCTCGCTGCTCCGGGAAGACCTCGGCTGATGTTGACGCTGTTCCAAGCCGAGTGGTGCCCGTACTCGTCGGCCGTGCGAGAGCGGCTTACGGAGCTCGGGATCGACTTCGTCGCCCGCCAGGTCGAGCCTCGCGAGGCAGAGCGCACCGTGGTGCGCGAGATCCCGACGCTCGAGACCGAGGACGGCTTGCGCTTCGAGGGGACCACGACGATCTTCGAGTTCCTGAGCACGCTCGACGCCGGGGCGTACGAGCGCGGCCACCGCGCGCAGTACCGGGCGCATGCCGACGCGCGTCGCCGCGAGGTGACCGCCCGGCTGCTCGAGCGCGTGCCTCTATCCTCAGGCTCATGACCGCAACCTTTCTGCACACGATGGTGCGCATCACCGATCCCGCTCGCAGCCGTGCGTTCTACGAGGCGCTCGGCTTCACCTTCGACCGTGACATGGACATCGTCCGAAACGGCGAGAAGGAAGCGACCAACTACTTCTTCTCGCTCGGCGCCTCCGAGTCGGTGCTCGAGCTGACGTACAACCACGACGGCCGAACCTACGAGCTGGGTACCGGCTACGGCCACATCGCGATCGGCGTCGACGACCTCGACGGCACGCTTGCCCGGCTCGGCGAGCAGGGTATC